>CAJXPH010000064.1 GCA_913057765.1 uncultured Campylobacteraceae bacterium | reverse complement strand
ATCTACACTATCCTCTTCGTCGGCAGCGTCAGATGTGTATAAGAGACAGGTACTTATACTAAACCAAATAAACAATTGTTTTAAATCACTTCGTCTAACAATATAAAGATAAATTAACCCAACTATATAAAAAATTAAATAAGAGGGTCTAGAAAATAAAGCTATTGAAAATATAATCCCACTAGTTTTATTTTTATTAATTTCGAAAAAATATAAACCTAAAAATAAAAAAAATAATCCAACACTATCACTTAACATAGATAAAGAAAGATTTACTAAATAAGGACTTGAAATAGAAAGAATAAAAACTACAAACGCAGTTCTTTCATTACTAAGTTTTTCTGTATATAAATATAGAATACATGGCAATAATATAGCACATATAGAAGAAAGAATAAATAGAGAAGATGTACTATTATTCACAAATATATTAATAAACTTTCCAGCTAATATAATAAAAGGATAACCAGGAAAATGTGGAGAGAAATCAATAATACTAAAGTTATCAATTCCTCTTACTAAAAATAATGCATCATCATTATAATATGAAGAAGGGAAAGAGAAAATAAATAAGGCATAAAGTAGAGTTAATATACCTATAGTTATTTTATAATAATTCATCTATAGTGATTTTAAAATCTTTATAGCTATTTCTTGATTTTTTTTATACTCTTCAATATTTGCAGGTTTTGCCCCAACACCAAAAAGACCCGGGTTACCTATTGATTTTACACATTTTTTTATAGCTTGATTTAAATTTTTATTTGTTATCTCATCTAAACGTGAAGATAATATTTTGTAAAATTTATTTGCTTTTGCTAGCATAACTTTTGATATATTAAATTGTTTAATATTTTTTAATCCACCATCAAGTCTTCTTTGAATTTCTGAAGCAATTGAAATATCCAACCATTTTGAAATATTTGTTTTATCTTTTTTTTCAATTGCAATTTTTAAGCCTTCAAATAATGAAGAGTTGAATTCATCATTTAAATATTGATAATTTTTTTCATACTTTAAAAAAATTGTTTTTGCACTATTAAAGTCATCACTATTAATAGCTTTAAAGATTGCTTCTTTTGCATCTAACGTAGGCTCTTTACCTGCTGAGGCATATGAATATGCACATAAATTAATTGATGTAATAATTGTTACAATAAAAAGTAAAATAAATCTCATTTTTTTCCTTTATTTAGTTATGCGACGCTTTTAGTTTCGATAACAGTTTTTTCATTTCTATGATTATAAATTTTTTCTTTTGTATGACTTTCATCATTTAAAATCTTTTGAGCTGCCATAAGTCCAGTTTCCATTGCTGTATCTAGAAATATATATCTAAAAGTTCCTTGACGTCCTGCCATTATAAGATTCTGAAAATTGTTCAAGTAATCTATTGTCTTATCTCTTTTTTCACTATAGTCTATATCCATTAGAGTATAAGCATGTTCTGTAGAAAAAGAAAAGTAGTCAACTATTTTATCTTCAATTTCAAACTTTAATTTTTTTAAATCTTTTTTAACAAGTTCTAAAAGTTTATCTTCATTCATATTCCAAATTTCATCATTTTTATTACATGGGATTTCAAGCATAATTGAACTTTTACCTTTTGGAGACATAGAAGAAGATCTTCTTTTGGGTTCTTGAATTCTTGTAGGTAATAAATCATAATCACTCACATATTGCCAAGTATGTGGTGAAAAGTCTTCTATATCTAGACCTAGACATAAAAATCTTAAACTTCTAAACTTTAAGCCACTTTCAAATCCAAGTTTCGTAGACATTTCGTTTAGAGGCATTGTTGAGATAATTTGATTAGCTTCATAAATTGAATTTTTAGTATGAACTAATTGAATTTTATTATCCTTATAAGTAAAACTCTCTACTGCTTCATTTAGAATAATTTCCCCACCTAAAGATATGAACTTTTCAGCCATTTTCTTGGGAAGTCCACCAAAACCATATTTAGGATATCTATAACTAATAGCATAAGTACGAGCAGTTTTTTTATTTTTAAAAAGAAGCTTTTTTATCACATCTTTTAAATCAATTAAAGAAATTCTTTGTCCTGCCCAATCAGCACTTAGCTTTTCTGGTTTAACACCCCATAATTTTTCAGTATATGGACCAAAAAAATTCTCATATAAGGTCTTCCCAAAACGTGAACTTATCCATGATTTAAAATCACTATCATTAGGTTTAATTAGTTTAAGTAAGATTTTTAACGTATCTAAAGAAGCCCCTAGTAGCAATTTTAAAGGAGCTACTTTTAAAAGATTTTTTAAATTTAATGGGTATTCATAAATTCTATTTTGATGAAGAATTACAGAACTTCTTTTGGCTATTAATAAATCATCACCTAGAACTTCTTCTACAAAAGATAATAATACTTCATTGTTTGTAATAAATCTATGTCCACCATAATCAAATCTATAAGTTTCATCTCCAGATTCTAAAACTTCTGTTTTACATTGACCGCCTACCATATTCTCTTTTTCTAGAAGTATTACTTTTTTATTATTCTTGGCAAGTTCAATACCAGCCATTAAACCAGCAACTCCTCCACCAATAATTAAAACATCAGATTTTTTCATAAGCGTAAGTTTTTTTCCATAAGAATAAAGCAGTAAACATATACAATGCCCAAGATGCTAAATGTAAAAATGTTGGAGAAGAGTTGTATCCAAACAATGCTCTTAAAAAAGTTCCAAATAATCCTCTATCATCTAATATAAATGATATATCGTAAACAACAGGTATAAATGTTGGAACTAGTTCACTTGCTTGCATCATAGATATTGCACTCCCAAAAAGTCCTCCGGCAATTACTAAAATCAAAAGTCCCGTATATTTGAAAAATGACTTAATAGGGATATTTTTTACACCCTTCATAAGTGCATAAACTAAAAGAACAGAAAGGACTAATCCAATAACTGCACCAATTAGCCCATCTTCCATTGTAAAACCTTCAGTTAATGTCAGTGAAGAGAAAAATAACACTGTTTCAAAGCCTTCTCTTAAAACTGCTAAAAAAGCTAAAAAAACCATACCTAGAATATTTCCAGTTGTGACAAGATTTTTTAAATTTTCTTCTATTTCACCTTTTATTTGCTTTGATTGGTTTGCCATCCAAACTACCATATAAGATAAAACAGCTGTTGCGAACAGTAAAATAAAAATCATTAAATAATGTTGATATACTTCATTGTCCATTCCATAAATTACTACTTGAAAAATATATGCGATAAAAAGAGATACTATTATCCCAAATACTACACCTATATAGATATACTTGGTATATTTTCTTGCTTGAAGTTTGCCTAAATATGAAAGAATAATACCCACAATCAAAAAAGCTTCTAACCCTTCTCTAAATGTAATTAAAAAACTTGCTAACATTAATTTCCTTGTTACTAACTATAATAATCGTTATCATTTTATAACTAATTATATGAATTTCTACTTAAGTAAGGAAGTAGGAGGAATTTTTCCTCCTATTTATAAAGTTAATTGATTAATTTGTTTGTTTGTTTTTAGTTTTTTCTAATAGATAAGCTGTTTGAGTATATGGTGAAAAATTTAGTTTTTGAATTTTGTCATATCCATATACATCTTTGTAGAAAGTTATATTTCCATCTTTTTTAATTGATGATGTTAAATAAGTAATATGAACTGGAATTTTCTTACTAAGTCCTACTGTTCTCATCTCATTACTTAAATATGTTTTTCTTATACTTTTATATGTTTTTGGAGTATATTTTTGAGTAATATGTTTCATAAACGAAATTGGATGTTCTAATCTAACACAACCATGACTTGTAAACCTAATTTTTTCTTTATTACTTTTAAATCTCCAAGTTCCAATTGTATCATGCATATAAACGGCGTGTTCATTAGGAAACATAAATTTAACTCTACCCATTCCATTTGTACGTGATGGAAGTTGAATAAATTTATATGGTATATACCTTACATTTTTCTTTAAATACTTTTTCCAGTTTATATCTTTGAATCTAACTTTTGGAGCATCCATTTTATAACTTTTTTTTCTAATTACAATGTTTTTTCTTTTTAAATAGTTTTTATCTTTTAATGCTCTAGGAATAATCGTCTCTTTTGAAATAGAATCAGGAATATTCCAAGCAGGGTTTATAATAAAATATGAAAGTTTACTTGATAATATTGGTGTTTGACTTTCTTTTTCACCAACAACAGTACCAAAACTTCTCTCTTTTTTTCCATCTTCATATAATGTGAAATTATGTGAAGGTACATTTAGTTGAATAAAATCATCATTTCCTGCATATTTTAAAAGTTTTAATCTTTCAATATTTAATCTTAATTTACTATATTCTAATTTTGAAAGTTTACTCATATCAAGTTTTTGAATAAGTCCAAAGAAGTCAGGATGTTTTGGAGTATATTTGCTAAGTATCTTTTCTATTGAACTATTCCCTAAGCTATATTCATTAAGTAAAGATTTTTTATCTAACTTTGCATTATACATTTCGTAAAATTGTTTATTTTCTTTATGTTTTGATTTTTTTAGTGTTGATTTAAAAGACTCTTGATCTATACAAGCATTATTTAAATTATTTGAATAATCATAAAATAAATCTTTTAATAGTACCGATTTTTCTTTGCTATTTGACATTTTTTCTATATGTAAATACTTATCAACACTTCCACATAATGAAGCATATTTATCAACTTTTAATATTTCTAAAAACTCGATTTCATTTTTAGACATAATATATTCTGGAAGATTGTTTAATTTTTTTTCTTCAACGATTAAAGGTGTTATTTCTTTTGTAAGTACTTTTTCTTGATTTATAACTGTAACAGTATCACTTGGAACTTGTTTTGTACAGCCAATGAAAAATGTTATAAAAAGAAGTGAAGATATGATTTTTATTATTTGCATTATTTCCCTATATTTAAATTAAAATGCGGCATTTTAGCATAATTTAAGAAAAAAGAAAAGGAAGCCATAAATTGACTTCCTTAGATTAACGATTTAGAATTTTCTTAAAAAGAATATTCTAAAGTTAAAGCAAATTTATTATAGTCATCATCACTATCTTGTGCATCAACATCTATAAATAAAGCCCCAACTGAAAAATGATCAGTAATGCCATAATTAGCACTAAGGTTTAATTCTTTTTCTTTATCACTTGAATAATCTGTTTGACCATATAAAGCAGCTAATTCAACACCATTTAAATCATATCCAAAATGGATAAATGCAGTATCAGCATCTGCATCATAAACATGATTACCATCACCACCTGTAATTCTATCCCAAGGGTTAATATTGTCACCTAAAGTAGTTATACTTGCAGTTCCAGCATCATTATCAGTAGAAACATACCCTACTGTTAAATCTAAACCTGAAATATTTGTTCTCCCTTCAAGATGTAGAATTTGGCCGTCTTCAGCATTACCATCTTCATTACTTTTCGCAGCATGTGCAGTAATACCAAACATATCATTATCATAATCAGCTTTTAAACCATACCATGAAGCTATATTGTCAGCATCATAATAATATGGATTAAGAACTAAACCTTTGATTCCTTCATATTTAACATCTAATACATAAGCACCATCATCATTGTTAAATTTTGTGAACTTTTCTAACACTGCATCTGCATCTGCAACTGCACTTCTATTAGAATAACCTAAAACTACTGTAGTATCGGGAATTGCAGTAATACCTAAAACAACAGCTTCATGAAAATCACCCATCCATTCTAAATCAACTTCTTGTCTACCAACTGTTAAACCAAAATATTCATTTGTATAAGAAATATTTGCAGTATGAAATAATGCTTTTGTATCATCATTCCCACCATCATAATCACCATTCTCTTCTTCTGAAAAGTCATGATTTGCTCTTGCTCCTACAGCTGCTTTAAATCCATAAAAGTCACCTGTTTCATATCCTAAATTAATAGAACCCATAGTAAAGCCTGAATCTTTATTTGACCCACTATTTGATTGTGTTTCTCCATATAAAGTAACATCTCCACTTACAGTACCTGCTTTGATTGCGTTATCAAAACTGTTATCTGCTGCAACTAAATTACTAGTTAAAATAAGTGAAGCTGCTATTAAACTGATTTTTTTCATTCGAAATTCTCCTTGTGTGTTTAAAAACGAATTGTATCTTGTGTAAACTTAAATATAAATAATATCAATAACTGTTATCAGTATTATAACTAAACTTGACTATTTATACTTGAGCACCAATTAGTTATTCTTTCATCTGTTAATTCTGATTGATTATCTTCATCAATAACTAATCCTATAAAACTCCCATCAATTTCTGCTTTTGATTCATCATGATCATAACCTTCTGTTGAAGTATGTCCAATAATTTTTGCACCCTTTAAAGATATTTCTTCATACATGATTCCCAAAGCATTAACAAATTCATCAGGATATCCATCTTGATCCCCTAAACCGAAAAGGGCTACAGTTTTATCTCTAAAATCAACAGCTTGTACATCAGCCAAACAATCTTCCCAGTCATCTTGTAAATCACCTTCTCCCCACGTTGATACACCAATTATTATAGTTTTACATTCATTCATTTTATCAACGCCATCATTTGCTATATCTATAAGTTCAAAATCACTTAACTTTTCATTTATTTTTTCTGCAACTTCTTCAGTATTTCCGGTACTGCTTGCATAAAATATTGCTTTCATTTTATTCCTTTCTTATCTTAATGTTGAACGTAATGAATATGGAATTAACTTTATTTCATATTCACTACAGGTAATTCCTTCTGTTCTAATTCTTATATGTTTATCAAAGTTTTCGTTTTTTGGATATACCAAATAAATCTGTTTAAAATCGCCATTATTTATGCAATTGACTGCTTGTTGTATATGTTTATCAATTTGAAGACTTTTAGAATTTATAAACTCCCAAAAAGTAAAAATTTTTGTTCTAAATGAATTTTCTTCTGAAACAATATCAATTGAATCATAATTAACATCAATTTTTTTACTTTCATTATTTTTAATGATTTTATTCGATACAAAGTTCTTAAATATTTTATTTCCATCCAAATATAAAGAACATCCTGACTCTTCAAAAATATCTATTAAATTAACTGCTATATTAATATCAGTGCTTTTATTTGAAAATGAAAAGTTTTTAAAACTAAAATTAATATCAGAATTTACTTTTTTTAAAAATTTATTTATCTTTATACTTTTTTCAACATCTAATCTAAAAGAGGTAGAGTAGTTATTTTTATAAAGTAAGTGTGAGAATATTTTCTTCACAAAAATATTAAATAAGCCTTCTTTTCTACATGCTTTAAATTCTTCTTTTGAAAATTTTAAATTACAAGATACTTCTTGATTGAAGAATTTTAAAAACATTACTCTTTGGTTAACTACAGATTGAAACTTATCAAAAGAAGGAAGGTATTCTGTATTTTTATCAAAACCTATTCTTTTCATACTACTTGCTCATTTATTATTTCATTCGCAAGACATACAACTCTTTTATTGTCAACATCAGAATATTTCATATTCATAATTTTTACAATTGAACAAACCATTTTTGGATTAGCCTCAAATCCAGAATTTCTAATAACACCTCGAATCTCTTTTTTCATTGTTATATCTGACATAATTATCCTTTTTATTTTTTTCCCAAAATTCTAATATCAATATTAGTTGTAAACTTATATTTAATGTAATTAGAGTCTAAGATATGTGCAATTGCCAAGAACTCATCTAAGTCTGCATTTGAAATACCTTTAAGATTAACAATCCTATTCGTCATAGGTTCATATTTATAATTATTAAACCTACCAATTTCATTTACTATAATTTCGCTCATATTTTAATCCTTACAAGTGTTCATTTTTAAAAACTTACATACTTCACAATAAACTGAACTTGCACTTCTTTTTGAACAAATAAGAGGTATATTTTTCTTTTTTGCTTCTTTTCTATATTTATACATTGCATTATGATTTAGAAAATCTGTTAGCATTAACACATAATCAGTATTTAAAGGTATGTCTTTTCTACATGAACTAGATTTTTTTCTTGTATCCCAATGTGTGATTGAAAAATCACCAAGTTCGGCAAGTATTCCTTTTATTGTTTCTATCTTATCTCCACCGATTATTAAAATTGACATTTTATTTCCTTTTTTGATAATGAATATCAGAATACTATCATTAGAAAACTTAAAGTTTTATAATACTGAGAACTGTTATCATAAAACAAGTAATAAGTAAATATTACATATAATAAGTCTTTAAATTTATTAATATGGAGATTTTATGAGTAATTCTTTTTTTAAAAAACTTTTTTTTATACTATTTATTCCTTTATTCCTTTTTTCGCAAGAAGTTCAAAAAGAAGATACAACACAAAAAAATATAGATGACCATCTAAAAGAACAACAACTAATAGCAGAAGATGTAGTTAAAAAAATCAATAATGAGAAATATCTAAGTGAAGAATACGAAGATAAAGACTATGACAAAAAAAGAAACTATTTATTAAGTAGAATTAGTATCAACAAGCGAGAAGGCAACTCTTCTGCAGTGAAAAGAGATGAGATAAAGCTTCTTCTTTTAGAAGAAAAACAAGTATTTGAAAATACATTAATTGATATCATATATGCAAAAAGATCACTCAAAGATAAAGACTTTTTTATAAATATAATATCAAATAATATAGAACTTTTAGAAAAAGATAAATCTTTTAAATATAAAGATTTTTATGAAGATGAATTAACTAAAGATAATAAAATTTCAAAAGAATTCGTTCAAAACTACTTAAGATTTACAAATCAAAGTAGTCAGCAATTATTTACTCTTAATTATCTACTTGAGTACATCAATTTATACAGAAAAACTAATTTTTTTATTGATAAATTTAATCTTCAATCTTTTATAAAACTTATTGATAATCAATCTGGTATTTCTACAATTTCTGAATTTACTAAATATAACTTGAAATTCTCTGTTGGTGAAATTATTGTTGTACTTTTAATAATTTTATTTTTCAGACTTTTAAATACAAGAATAATCACTCTATTGACTGTGTTTATTAATATATTACTTACTAAAAGAATTGATTCTTTAGAAGAAAAAGAAAGTATTCATCATTATATTAAGAAGTCAATAGAAAGACCTCTTATTTTAGCACTTTACATTTTAGCAGTAAAAATTTCTTTATATATTTTGGTAAAAGATACTGAAACAATAAATATTATTGTTCCATGGATAAATACTCTTTATATGGGATTATTTACATGGGCTGTGTACTCACTTCTTACTAACAGTATTTCAAATTATGCACAACATTTAGTTATTAAGTATCCAAATGTTCGAAGAGAAATGATTGTATTTGTATTAAGAATTATTAAAATAATTCTTATTTTGCTAGTAATCCTTTTTCTATTTTCGCAACTTGGCATTGATATAAAAGCAATTGCAGCATCACTTGGAGTTGGGGGTATTGCCATTGCTTTAGCATCTAAAGATACTCTTACAAATTTCTTTGGTTCATTGAGTATTATGGCTGATAACTCTTTTACACAAGGAGATTGGATAAAAACAGGTAATGTTGAAGGAACAGTTGTTGATATAAGAATGAGAACAACTAGAATTAGAACATTTGATAATGCAATGATTACTGTACCAAATTCGGAACTTGCTAATACAAATATTACAAACTATTCTAAAAGAAGAATTGGTAGAAGAATTAAAATGAAACTTGGAGTTACATATGAAAACTCTATAAGTGATATTGTGAATTTAAAAAATGATATTTACGAAATGTTAAATAATCATCCACAAATTGCAACAAGTAAAAGTGAACCTCTCGATAAAACTAAAAAATTTGAATCAATTAAGAAAGAAGATTTATATGGAGTTAAAAGAACTCTTTTAGTTTTTATAGATGAATATGATGCAAGCTCAATTAATATACTTGTTTATTGTTTTTCAAGAAGTCCTAATTGGGAAAATTGGTTAACGGTAAAAGAAGATGTTTTAATTAAAATTCATGAGTTAGTAGAAAAAAATAACTGTGATTTTGCATATCCAACACAAACGCTTCATATGAAAAATGAATCTAAAGATATAGAGTTAGTATAAACTCTGTGTCTAAATTTTAATATTTAGTATTCAAGAAAAATAAAAAAATATTTATTTACTTCTATAAAATATTTGGTATTTTTAGCTTAAATACTGCTCCTGTTCTTATAGTATTCTTATATTTCACTTCTTCATTATAAACTGATATTGTTCCATCTAAATGATTTTCTATTATATCTTTAGTCATATATAAACCAATCCCCGTTCCCAATGATTGGTGTTTTGTTGTGAAATATGGTTCAAATATTCTATTCATAATATCTTCAGGTATTCCACCAGCGTTATCTTTTATATAAAGAGTATAACAGCCCTCTTCTAAACTTGAGGAAAGAATAACAACCCTATTTTCTAGATTACCATGCTCAAAAGCATCTTTTGCATTATTTAATATATTTATAATTACTTGAATAAACTCATTATATAAACCTTTGAAAACAAAAGTTTCATATTCCTCAATTATTAATTCAATATCATTTAATTTATAGCTTGATAAAATTAAATTCTTTATATTTTCAACTAAATTTTTGCAAGAAAATTCTTTTATATCACTATCCATTTTAAAAAAATTCTGAAAGTCATTTACTGTTTGAGATAAATATTGTGTTGTATCTACAATGGCATCCATAGTATTATCAAATTCATTATCATCTAAAACACCCATCTCTTTTTGTATTTTTATTCCAGAAGCAGCTGTTGAGATTGTACTTAATGGCTGTCTCCACTGGTGAGCAATATTTCTAAGCATTTCACCCATTGATGCCATTTTAGATTGATTAATAAGAGCTTGTTCACTTTTTTTATTTTCTTCTTCTAATTTAAGTATCTCTGTAATATCTTCACCAGAAGAGATTAATCCAGAAATACTTTTTTCATCATTATATACATAGGCACGACGCCAAAGAACCATTCTTCTATCACCATTTTTACACATTAGAGAATATTGTACTTTTTCTACAATATTTATTTCTTTATTAATTGTTTTTAGATATAAATCAATTGCCTCTTCTCTATCATTTACACAAACAAAATTATTAAACCAATTTTTGCCTAAAATTGATTCTTCTCCATATCCTAAAATCTCACATGTTTTTCTATTTACTAATGTTATATTGCCTTGATTATTTAGAGCAACTATCATTACATCAACTAAATCAAGATATAACTGCATCGTTTTTGTTTGCTCTAAAATAGTATCTTGAATTTTTTTTCTTTCAGTTATATTATTTACAATTCCGATTGAATATATCCAATTATCATCTTTATCACGTATATGATTTACAAAAATATCAGCCCAAACAATTGCTCCATTTTTTCTTAAATACCTTTTTTCTAAAGTAAAACTATCACTTCCATCTTTTTGTGAATTTGAGTGAACAATTAAGTCTTTTTCTAAATCATTTTTATGTGTTATATCTTTAAATGTAAGTTCAAGAAGTTCACTTTCAGAGTAACCTAGCATTTCACAAAAACTACTATTTACTTCAATAAAAGTGCCATTGGTATTTATATAAACTATTCCAACTCTAGAATGTTCAAAAATTGATAAATAGTGTTTACCTAAATTATCTATCATTTTTTTTTGTTCTTTAACGATCATTTGTAATTGAGTAACGTCTTGGGTCATTATCTATTATCTTTCTACTAAAGTATCAGCTTTATTTTTTAATAAATCTTTTTTCAGAAAGGATTCTTCTCTTTTTGTAAGTTTTGAAGAATTATTTCCATCATTTTTTATTATATCATTATTTTTATTTTTTTTAATAACTTCTTTTTCTACTTTTTTAGTTTCAGAAGACTTAAAAAGCGTAAGTATAAGAGAAATTGAAAACAAAATATTAAAAATTATTATAGACCATTTAATAAGTATTGCTATTTCTAAATATTCTAATTTTTCTTTTAATGTTAGATATTGAATTATATCATCATAAATTGCATTGGCAAATAATGCAATTATAAGTAAAAAAGATATAAGTATTACTCTTTTTCTGAATTTATATAAATAATACCAAAAAAGTGCAGATTTTACTTGTTTAAACATCCTAATCCTTCTATATTAAAAAATCTAAACCTAAAATTGCCAATGCACCGACTAATGTTTTTGTCTTTAAATCATCTTTAATTTTTATTTCTTCATCTGCAATAATTATTTCTAATTCTTCGTCTGTGTAATTATCAAAAGTTTTGTGATGTTCTGCAAGTCTTGCTTTTGTACTTAAAATTGCTTTTTCACGGATTTTATTTTTTATTCCATCTTTTAATTCTCTACTTTTAATTGCAGGATAATCAAAAGCTTTTGTTACATTTTCAGAAGCAATATTTATTAACCTGTCTCTTATAAACATCTCCGAGCCCACGAGACCAGAGAGGATCTCGTATGCCGTCTTCTGCTTGAA
>CAJXPH010000063.1 GCA_913057765.1 uncultured Campylobacteraceae bacterium | reverse complement strand
ATCTACACTATCCTCTTCGTCGGCAGCGTCAGATGTGTATAAGAGACAGCTTTTTTATAGTGCAGCAGGTTATGGATTTGAAGCTTTACAACTATTTATTGAACAAAGTCAAAATGGGCAAGAAGCAACAATTGATCCAAATGCACCTTTTTATATTGTTTGGACTATGTATATAATCGCATTTCTATTCAAATATTCAATCACATCATGGCTTGTTGGATTTTTAGTTTATACAGTTGGAACTATTTTTGTTATGATGTTTTCTGTTTTTTTAACTATTTTGATTATAGGATTCTTAACTCCTATGATTTTAAAAGTCTTACATAAACGACATTATTCACATCTTCAGACAAATGGTTTTGGATCATTATTAAGTCCTTTATGGGTAGCTTTAAAAAGTATTATTATAATGTTTTTACTTTTTATCCTGTTTATACCACTTTATTTTATCCCTATTATAAATTTGATTGCAATAAATTTACCGATATATTACTTCTTTCATAAACTTCTTACATTTGATGTTGCTTCTACAATTTTAACAGAAGATGAATATAAGTTAATACATGCAAAAAAAGCAGGTGCTTTTAGATTTAGAACTTTACTATTATATTTCTTATCGATGATTCCTTCTATCTTGCTATTTTCTGCAGTATTTTATATTATATATTTAGGACATAGCTATTTTCAAGAGTTACAGAAACTAAGAGGTATAGAGTTAGATATAAGTGATATTAAAACTGAATCAAAATTAATAGAGAATGATCAAAGTACTAGTCTATAACCAGTACCTTGAACATTTCTAAGTGCATTATCTGGAAGTTTTTTTCTAAAGTTTTTTATAAATAGTCTCATTGCATTTTGTGTCATAATATTATCATCATTCCAAATAATATTTTCCATCTCTTCATAAGTGATTATTCTATTTTTTTGAATGAGTAGTTTTAAAAACTGGTTTTCTTTTTTTGTTAATTTAAATTCTTCTTTTGGACTTTGAATAAGGGATTTACTCTCATCAAATAACCAACCTTCAACCATATTGTAGACTCTAGCAGTATCATAACTTTTTATAAAAGCTTCAAGTGATTCTGTTAGTTTCCCTTCAGTTATAGGTTTTACGATGTATTTAACTAAATGCAACTCTGTAGCTTCAAGCATATAATCTAGATCTGTATGTGCAGAAGTGATAATAACTCTAACTTTACTATCTGTTTTTCTGATTCTTTTTACTAATTCAATTCCTGATTCATTTGGCATTCTTATATCAGTGATTATTAAGTCTGGTTTTTTAGTTTCATATAAAGCAAATCCATCACGAGCATTTTTTGCAACATAGATTTCTTTAAATAAATGTTTTAATATTTCATTGATATTATTTCTTATTCCTTCTTCATCTTCTATGTAAAGAAGTGTAAAATTACTAAGTTGTGATATTAGAGTTTTATCCATAAAAAACCTTATTATTAAAGATATGGTATCATATCAAAAATATCTTTATATGGGAATTGAATTGAAATTTATTACTGAGAAAAACATATCAAAAATCATAATTTACGTCTTCATTATTATCATGACTTCAATGATTTTAATGATCTCTTATTTTTATGTAAAAAATACATATGAAGACTTTGATATTCAGATGGAAAGATTTGTACATGAACATTATAAAAACCAGAAGAATTCTTTAAAAAAAGAAATTGATACAATCATAGATATTATTAAATATAATGCAACGAAAAGTGGAGAAAACGAGACAGAGTTAAAAGAAGATACTGTTAGACTTTTAAATAATATTTCTTTTAATAAAGATAAAAGTAACTACATTTTTGTATATGAAATTCTGGATATAAATGGTGGAGATAATTTTGCGAAGTTATTAGTAAATCCCAATAGACCAGATTTAATTGGGAAATATATTTCAACTAACTATGAAGATATAAATGGGAAGAAATTTCGTGAAGCCTTTATGGATGATATAAGAGTAAAAGGAGAGTCTTACACCGGCTATGCCTATAAAAAAGTATTTACTCAAGAAATAAAACAAAAACTTTCTTATTTTAAATATTTTCCTAGATGGCATTGGGTTATTGCTGTTGGGGTTTATGTTGATGATATAGAAAAAGAGATTGAAAAAAATAGAGAGCTTTTAAAAGAAAGAGTTCAAAAACAAGTAGTTCAAAATATCTTACTATTTTTATTATTCCTATCTTTAGCAATTGTGATTTCTATTTTAGTGTCACAAAAAATTGACGAGGTTTTAAAAGGTTATCAAAGAAGAGTTCAATCAAAATCTGCAGCTCTCAAAGAGTTAAATGAGACACTAGAAAGAAGAGTTGAAGACGAGATAGAAAAGAATAGAGAACATGAACAGCTTCTTGTACAAAAATCAAGATTCATTGCCCTTGGTGAAATGATATCAAATATTGCTCACCAATGGAGACAACCCTTATCTGAGCTATCTTCAATTTTTATGTTTGTAAAATTTAAATATAGTATTGATCAACTTGATCAAGAGATGATGAAACAAAAATCAAAAGAAGCAGAAACTGTATTAGAATATATGTCTCATACAATTGATGACTTTAGAAATTTCTTTATGCCTAAAAAAGAAGCAGAAAAATTTAATCTAAGATCTGCAATGGATTCTATTATGACTATTATTTCTAGTGCATTATCTAATAACAGTATAAATATAACAATCTGTGTAGATACTGATATTTATTTAAATACTTATATAAACGAATTTGAACAAGTAGTTCTTAATATTATTACAAATGCAAAAGACGTATTACTTGAAAAAGAGATTGAAAAACCTTGGATAAAAGTTTATACGGAAGAAGATGAACATACTATTACTATTTTTATTGAAGATAATGGTGGAGGAATTCAAGTTAAGCCTAGAAATAAAATTTTTGAACCATATTTCACGACAAAAAAAGATAGTGATGGGACTGGGATTGGACTTTATATGTCTAAAACGATTGTTGATAAAAATATGAATGGGAAACTAAGAGTTAGAAATAGTGAGCACGGTGCTAGATTTGAGATAATTATTCCAAGATAAAATACAAAGAAGCAGTTAGGGAAAACTGCTTCTTAAAAACATATTATGTGGGAAAGAGATTTATTATATTAGTATGTTGTGATATTTGTATGATTAATTGGTATATCTTCAGAAAATTCAGATACACTAAAACCAATACCAATGATACCTGATCTGTATTATAATACCGTTTTTGCAATCCGTCAAAAGCATAAAAACAACCTATTGTTAGCCTAGATCTACACTAAATTATTAGTAACTAATTCTTGTTAGGCTTCTCTTCTTTTATTTTCTTAAGGTAACTTATTAATGAATAACATTCTATATTCACTAAATAGCATTTAAATTATGGTTCAAATTAGTAATCATGTTTTTTGTAAAAAATTCCTCACTACTTTAGATATAAAAACGGGGATATTACCTAATCCTTATTATGATTATCCCTTTATGATTATAAAAAACTTTTTACCCTCTAAAATGTGTGAAGAAATAACTGCCTCAATGAGAGAGAATGAAGATAGTATTGAAGCAAAAATTAGAATACAAAATGGCATTAAAATTGATACAGCAATAAATACAGCTATCAGAAAAACAAATATTCATAAATTGACTTCTGCTCATAAAAAGATATATGACAATTGTTTTTTCAAGCATCAAGAAGATATTGAAAAATTCTTTAACCTTGCACTTACTACATCAACAAAAATTCAAGCACTTGAGTATACAAAAGGGTCATTTTATAAACAGCACAGTGATGATTCAAGTGTATTACTAAAAGATAAAAAAATTATAGGTTTTCGTACAGTTGCCCCACAAAGAAAACTTACAAGTGTTTTATTCACAACAAATTACAGTGATATTGCTTCTATTAATACCTTTAAAGGGGGAGAATTAGTTTTTAATTATCTATGTGATAGTGAAGGGGAAAAGATACAAATAGAGCCAAAATCTGGAGATATGGTAGTCTTTCTAAGTAATCCTTATTTTACACATGAAGTTTTAGAAGTAAAAGAGGGATATCGAGTTTCATTAGTTCAATGGCATGATGCAATTATCTCTTAATCATCTCCTCAAATATAAACTACATAGGATACTTACATGAGACTTTAGTAAATATCCTATATTTACTAAAGTTGTTTTCCTATACCTTTTGTTAGATTTAACATAAAAGCTAAACCTCTTCTTGTCTCTTCATCTTTCATAAGTTTTAATAAACCAAATAAAGATGGAACCTCATTTTTTGCATTTTCTCTTTTTGCGTGTCTTATTGCATTTTCAGTTATAAATCCTGTTGTTGCCATATTATCAATAGATGTTACCATCTTTTCAACCATTGGAGTTGTTGTCATCTCTATTTGGTCTGAAACTACAGCTAATAAATCTACAAGGTTATTTAACCTTCCTGTTTGAACTAACATTGTCATTTGGTCTTCAATCTGTTGCATTTCTGCTGTTTTAATTACTTTTATTTCTTCACTCATAATTTCCTCCTATATCATTCCACGAGCTGCAGCCCAGTACAAACCTTTGTTAAACCCTAATCTTACAAAACTTCCAAGTTTACTACACGGAGTTGGTTTAACATCTTCTTCATAGTCATACCATAAAGGCATTCCACAAGAAAGACCCATTTGCGCTACGGCAATAACTTTTCCATCATAAGATTCAGTTGGATATCCAAATCTAATTTCAGCAGCAATATTATCTGCAACTACATCAGTTTGATTATGAATTGTACCTCCTGCTTTTGAAACTGATAAATTTACAGTATCTCCTAATGTGTAAATATTTTCATATCCAATTACTTTTAAGCTTTCTTTATCAGTTGGTAACCAACCTTCATTATCTTTTGCTGTAGATAAGCCTGAGTCTCTAATAACTTTTGCGGCAATAAATGGTGGAGTTGACATTAAAACATCAAATTCCATCTCTTCACCTTCTTCTGAGTATGCAATTTTTTTATCTGCATCTACTTTATTTAAAGTAAATGATGTTTTATGCTTGACATTAATACTATCAAAGATAGTAGGTAATACATTTGAAGTTGGAGCTTGTAAAAATAGTCCATCAGTTACTGCTTGAGCTTCTTTTGGATAAGTATAAATAATTTCAATATCGTCTCTAGTGCCTTTTTCTGTTAAATAATCATGTAACATCATTGTCGTTTCCACAGGAGCAATTCCACATTGATGAGGTATGTTAGGCGTTTTTGGAAAGTTAATTGTTACTAAAACTCTACCTTTTTTTAGTTTCTCAAATTTTTTAGCAATCTTTTGAGCTCCTTCATAAGTATAGAACCAATCTCCAGCTTCTTTAAGACCTGGAATCCTATCTGGGGCAACTTCACATCCTGTTGCAAGTACTAAAAAATCGTAATTATATTTTTTACCACTTTTTGCTACAACACAGTTTTCTTTTGTTCTAATATCAACTGCCTCATCCACAAAGAAATCAATTTCTGGCATTAGTAAGCTTCTTTGTTCTCTTATAAATTCATTTCCAGCAGATTTGTGAAAAGCCACATACATAGCTCCCGGTTTATATACATGTTTAGATGAATCTGAAATCAAAGTAATTTCAATTTCATTTCTGTCAATCTCAGGCATTAATTTTTTAGCTAAATTATTTGCCGTCATTGTTCCTGCGGTACCACCACCAACGATAAGAATCTTCTTCATATCTCTCTCCTTATAATTTATAAGAAATATTGTAACGAAGAGAGACAAGGCAAAGATAAGTTATTCATAAGATTTTAATAAGGTTTAAAAGAAATCTTAGGGAAGGTTTATTCTATATCCTAAACCTTTAAGGTTTTCAAAGAGTTCATTATATAATTTTTTGCGTAAGCCTACAATGATCATACGTATTGCATCAGGCGTTGCTTGTTCTTCCCATATATTTTGTTCTATTACTTCCAAAGATATAAAACCATGTCTATTTTTTAAAAATAGTTCTAATAAAAGTAATTCTTTTTTTGTTAGTTTTACTAATTTCGACTCTAAATAAAGCATCTTTTTTAAAGAATCATATTCAAATTCTCTTCCTAAATCTATTTTTTCTTCAATTAAAGTACTATCTGGCATGTGAGATGATATTGCAAAGAGTAACTCATCTATATCAATAGGTTTTTTTAAATAAAAATGAACTCCAGAATCTACTGCCCGATTTAAGTAAGGAACAGTATTAAATGCTGTCATTGTTATTCTCATTGTTTCAGGAGATAGAGAAGCTACTTTTTTTAAAAAAGTTAAACCATCAACTTGCGGCATTTGTATATCGGCTAAAACTATATCGGTTTTATTTATATTAAACTTATCAAGAGCTTCTAATGCATCAGAAGCAGTATAAACTTCTTTAAAATAAATACTGAGTACTCTTTTTAGCCATTTTAAAGTGCTTTCATCGTCTTCTACTATTAAAATAGTATGTGATTGTAAACGAGAGTATATTGTCTCCATATTAGTCTTTCCCCTTTGGAAGAAGCATAGTAAATTTTGTACCTTTATTTTGATTATTTACAGTGAGTCTTCCTTTCATATGATGTTCAATAATAACTTTAGACATATAAAGTCCAATGCCACTTCCTTTTTCTCTAGTAGTAAAATAAGGATCAAATATTTTTTCTAAATATTGTTCTTCTATTCCACCACCATTATCTAAAATAGTTACTTCTGTTACCGTATCTAAAGGGCTTATATTAATTAATATATACCCTTTGTTTTCTTTTTTATTTATAATTGCCATCATTGCATTATGAACCATATTCATAATAACCTGTCTAAATTCATTTGGGAAACCTAAAATATCTAAATCAGTATTTTCCTTTACACTTATCTCTACATTTATATTATTTAGTTTTAGTTGTACATCAATAAGTCTTACTGCATCATTGACGTTTTTTAAAAGATCAAAAGATTCTTTTTGTTTTGAGATTCTAAAAAAGTTTGAGAAGTCATCAATAGTTTGAGACATATAATTGACTTTTTCCATAATCTCTAATTCTATTTCACATAGTAGTTCTTTATTAATTTGTTGATTATTAGAAATATGTCGTAAGCCTTGAACTATAATACCTAGGCCATTTAAGGGTTGTCTCCATTGATGAGCTATAGAATCAATCATTTCTCCCATTGCAGCAAGTCTGGATTGATGACACATTATTTCATATTGTTCAGTACGTTTTGCAACTTGAAGTTCTACTTGTCTTTTTAAGTCTTCTTGGTATTTTATATCATCAGTAATATCAGAAGTTATCATGACAATTGTATCCGTGACCTTTACATAACTAAGTGACATACTAGCATTCATATGTTCCCCAGATTTAGAAACACATACTTTTCTAAAGTTAACAACGCTTCCTTCTTTAATAGCTTTTTCAACAGCAGTTTCTGAAGGTTTTTTATACTCTTCTGAAGATAATGAGATACATGATTCTTTATATAACTCTTCCATTGAATAACCCATCATTTTTTGAAAGAAATTATTAGCGTATAAAAACATACCATTTCTATCTAAGATAGAGATTCCATTTGCTGCTAAATCAAAGACAGCTTGTAATTCTTCTTTTTTAGAGACTAGATCATGCATGCTTTTTTTTAATTCATTTTCAATACTAGAGTATTTTGTAATATCAAAAAAATATAATGCTTTACTTTTACTATTAGGTACTTGTTGAAGGTTAACTTCAAAAATTACATTGTTCAAAGAAATATTCACTGTTTTGATTTTTTTATTTAGTAATGATTTTAATAATAAATAGATGTCTTTTTTAAAAAGGCTATTAAGTTTTAGATTTTTTGAATTTATATTAAATAATCCAAGTTGCTTCCCACAACTCTCGATAATTCTTTCATTGTTATCAATTAATAAAATAACAGTTTTGGGGATTTCATTTAAATTTGAGAGTTCTGAATCTCTAAATATCATGTATACTCCATGCTTATATAAATAAAAAATAACTATATCATACATTCATAAGGTTAACATAAAGAAATTTATTTTTAAAACAATGTTATTTGAATTTTTTTATTACAAAAGTTTTATATTATAGAAATTTTTATGCTTTCGTTATTCTTTGATTGTACTTTTACTTAAAAAGTTGATAGAAGGTCAAACAATATGAAACGTAGTAAAATTTATATTTTTATATTAATAATTTTTTTTCTTCTGTATATTTCTACAACATATTTTATTTACATAGAAAATAAAACTAACTTAATCCAAAATACAAAACAAAACTATCAACTTTTTATGAATTTAATTGCATCCTTGATTTTCCTTATCTTAGGGTTTGGAACAATAATATTTATGACAATTATACCGAAGAAACTTTTTGAAAAACAACTATTACTTGGACATTTTACTAATAGTCCAACATTGGGTGTTCTATTAACAGACAAAGATAGAAAAATCATATTCATAAATAAAGTTTTTGAAAAGATTTTTGATTTAAAGAGTAAAGATTCTTATGGAAAATCTTTGGATTCTATTATGACTAATTTAGAGTGTATTGATGGACGAAGACAAATATCTTATTTTTCGAATAAAAAAGAGGATTTGCTTTTTATGAAATCTAATTCTTCAAAAAAAGATGAAAAGGTTTATATGGTTCAAGTTACTCCTTTACTTAATAAATATCAAAAAGAATTGGAAGGTTCAATTGTAACTGTAAATGATATAACTCATGAAAAGAATCTTAAGAAAAAAGAGATTGAAGCAGAGCAAATATTAATTCAAAATAGCAAAATAGCCGCATTAGAGGATATGATAAACACTTTATCTTATCAGCTTAACAAACCTTTTAGTACTTTACTTATGTTAATTAGTAATATTGAAGAGACTATATCAAAAGAGAATCTACTAAAAGCAAATAACTATTTATTAAGGTCAAGAAAGACAATTGAACAAATGAAGGAAACTATTAATGTTTTCCAAAACTTCCATGAAGAGGATTTAAAAAAGACAAAACTTAATTTAATAGAAGCAATAGATGAAATAATTTTAATAAGTTACCCTCAGATGGTTATCAATGGAATAGATTTAGAGTTTATTTATGATAAAAATAATGATTATATTTGTGAAAATTATCATTCATATATAAAGCAAGTTTTAATTAATCTAATTGGAAATGCAAAAGATGAGCTTTCTCATGTTTTAAAAGAAAAACAATATTATAAAGCATCTATAAAAATTTTTCTAACAAAAAAGAATGATAAGCTTTACATTATTGTTGAGGATAATGGGAGAGGGATATCAAAAGAAAATAAAGGAAAAGTTTTTGAACCATTTTTTTCAACAAAAGCAGAAGGAAGACTAGGAGTAGGCCTTTTCCTTTGCAAACTTTTAGTTGAAACTAAAATGAATGGAAAATTTATTCTTGATAATATAAGTAATCCAACAATATTTGTAATTGAGATCAATGTTTTAGATGTAAAAAATACTCTCTGAATTTATACAATATATTCAAGGCATCGGATATGAATTACAATAAAATAGAAAAATTTCAAAAAATTATACTTATTTTATACTCTTGTCATAAAATTCCATAGAGAAAGAATAAAAAAATCATCTATTAGTATTAATTTAAGGACGATATAAGATGCTATCACTTCTCCTTCAAAAAACTTATATCGTCTTTAGCTAAGTATTATAAAAAGTTTTAACAATTAAATTTAAGTACTAAGTCTAAAAAGGAAAATGTATGAAAGGTTTGATGGTTGCACAATCTAGAATGCTTTCAAATTATGACATAGAATTTATTTCTAAAAAAATTGGTAAATAACTTTTTGTCAAATTTACTATAACACTGATATTAACTCTTCTTATTACAGTTATATAATATAATGAATAAAAAAATTTATGTTTTTTTTATTCTTGGATAGTATACTAACATGCAAGTAAATTTAAATGGAAAGTAGTATAGTTTTATGAAAACTTTAAAACGACCCAAAATTATCTTTTTAATTATTGTCTGTATGGTAACAATACTGTATGTTGGATTGGTTATTTTTAATTATAGTACTAATAAATCTATGATGGAAGAATTGACAAAAAACAATCAAGTTAATATGGTTGAAGGATATAAGAAAAAAATAGATGAATGGTTACTGGCTAAAAAAAGATTGATAAGAACTACAGCTAAATTTATATCTAATATGTCATCTTCTAAAGACTTTACAGAAATTCAATCACAGCTAGCCTATGTAAATCGTGCAGGTGATTTTCGGAGTGTATACGTAGGATATGAAAATGATGATTTTATTTCAGGTATTAACTGGAAAGGATCAGAAGATTATTTTGCGAGTAAAAGGCCATGGTACACAGTAACAAAACAAGCTAATGATATGATAGTGACTACCCCATATATAGATTCAGATATTCAGGATGATGTAATTTCTATTGCTGTTCCTATCCTAAGAGATGAAAAATTTATTGGTGTATTATCAAGTGATTTGATTTTAGATGTGATTGCAAAAGATATTCTAACAATAAATTTACCAGTAGATGGTTTTGCATTTTTATTAAATAAACGAGGTAATATCCTTGTTAGTCCAGAAGGCTTTAGTCGGGATAGTTGTGCAGGATGTGAACCTGCTATTAATGCTATCTTAGAGAAAAAAGATGATTCAAAAACTCTTTCTTACTCTTACGAAGGTAAAACGTACCTTTTAACCTATGAGTTTTTAGAAAACACAGATTGGATATTTGCAACGGTATTAGATGAAGAAGATATTTTTAAAGAATTAACCCAGAAGCTTTTTATCAATGTTTTAATGGCATTAGGATTGGCTTTATTAGGCTTTATAATGTTCTTTATCTCAATGTTAATGTCAAAGATGATGTTTAAACATCGACACCTTTTAGACTCTTTTGCCTATCATGGAATTCAAGCTTTAGCAATGATTAATATTAATGGCAATAGCGTTTTTATGAATACATCGTATAAAAAATTATTTGGCTTAAATCATATAAAAAATGAAACAAAAATTGATGATATCCCCCATATATTTTCAAATACTTCTTTAGATGTTTCTAAAAAAATAATGATCTTAGTAGATAATGTTTTATCTCAAAAAGTGGCACAAAATTCAGAGACTTTCTTTAATGATAAACATACATTAAGTTGGCGTGTTCAAGTAAGTGGGATTTTTGATGCAGAGCATACCTTTGAAGGTGCAATGATTACAGTAAGTGATATTAGTCATGAATATTTCCTTGAAAAAAGAGAACAAGAACATGAACGGATTATGATCCAACATGGGAAAATGGCTGCTTTAGGAGAAATGGTTGGTGCCATAACCCACCAATGGAGACAACCTTTAGCTGCATTATTAGTCATGATGGGAAATATGAAATATCAAGTTGCTGACAAAATGATTAGTGAAGAAAGATTAATCAGTAATTTTGAAAAGGCCTCTGAGATAATTCGTTTTATGGAAGAGACATTACAATCCTTTAAAGAGTTTTACAAAATTAATGCTAATAAAGAGTGTTTTGACGTTGCAGATACAGTTCAAGAAGTTGTCAATATTATGGATCCAATGGCAAGAGTCAATAATATTGATTTAAAATTCAACTATGAATATGATCAAGATTACCGTTTGTTCTCTCACTCAAATCATCTTAAGCAAGTTATTGTAAATCTAATTTCTAATGCAAAAGATGCCATTATTGAAAGTAGAGAGGATCAAGATAAACAAGGTCATATATTGATTAATTTAGAAAAGACATCCCATTATTTATTAACAATAGAAGATGATGGTTGTGGAATTAATAGCTCGTTTAAAGAAAAATTGTTTCAACCGTTACAAACAACAAAAGGAACAAAAGGAACTGGAAACGGCTTGTACTTTTGTAGATTATTAATTGATAAAAAACTAGAAGGAGAAATCAGAATATCGTCTTATAGTAATCCGACACGTTTTGAAATTTTACTACCTTTTAAGGAGGCTAATTATGGAAAAGAGTGTTCTTAAACGACTAGCTCCCGTTAATGTATTAGTTGTAGAAGATGATGAACTTCTATGTGAAGAAATCGTGAATGCACTAATCCCCTATTGTAAGAATGTTATTTCAGCTGCTGATGGGAAAGAGGGCTTAGAACTTTTCTATAAAGGGGAGGTCGATGTTTTAGTTACTGATATTCACTTACCAAAGATGAATGGACTCAAAATGGTAGAAAACATTCGTACGGTGAACCAAAACTTACCTGTTATTGTTCTTACTGCATATGATACTTCAGACAATATAGGTAAGTCCATAGATATGGAAGTTATCTCTTTTTTACATAAGCCTTTTGATATTGAACAACTTTATAATGCATTATTGATGGCTTCAGGAAAATTATCTACTAGCAATCATCTTTTAACATTAGATCATGATTTTATTTATGATTATAGAAATAAAGTCTTGATGAAAAATAGAGAAATTATCCATTTTACAAGGCTGTCTCTTATACACATCTGACGCTGCCGACGAAGAGGATAGTGTAG
>CAJXPH010000062.1 GCA_913057765.1 uncultured Campylobacteraceae bacterium | reverse complement strand
TGGTCTCGTGGGCTCGGAGATGTGTATAAGAGACAGAATTAATTATAATAAAAATATATATTTAACTTCTTTATAGTTTTTTATTGATAATATTCTATATGTATAAAATTTCTGTAGATAAAGTACTCTTCAAAGATATCCAATTTAAAAAAATTCATATTCTTGAAAAAGAGACTTCAAAGTACTGGCAAAAAGAGTTACTAGAGCCAAAAATCATCAATGACAAAATTAAATATAGTATTAAACAAGTTGATAAATTGATTATTACAAATGGTTTAGGAGAAGAAAAACCTCAGTTGACTATAGAATGTGAAAAAGTGGATTATTCTAATAAAAAAGATATATTTGAGTTTCATTTAGGAAAAATATTAGAACAAAGAAATACTGACTTAGCTGATAACTATAAAGATACTCTTATTGAAGAACTATTAAGAGAGAAGGCACAACTTGAAGATACAATGAATCGTGATCATTTAACGGGTGTATACAATAGAAGAAAGATGGAAAATGATTTAGATATGTTTGTAAATCAAAATAATTCATCAATATTAAGTGCAATATTTGTTGATGCAGATAGATTTAAAGGTATTAACGATAATTTTGGTCATGATGCAGGAGATAGAACACTTGTATATCTTGGTCAAAAGCTACAAAAACATGCAAAAATTCTAAACGGTGAAGTATATAGATATGGTGGAGAAGAGTTTATTATTCTTAGTTTTGTTCCAAAAAGTGAAATTCTTGATAAATTAGATGAATTAAGAAAAGATATTAAATCCCATAAAATTTATCATAGTACTAAAGACATTTCAATTTCTGTGAGTATGGGTGTTTCTTTTTATATTGAATGTTCTTCAAAAGACGAAATGATTAAAAAAGCAGATGCAGGTGTTTATAAAGCTAAAAATAATGGACGAGATAGAATAGAATTCGGATAATCTATAGAGCCTAGACTCTATAGATTAAGAATTACTTACCAATTTGGTTAGCGATTGCTTCTATTGCAGCATCATCTAATGAAGCAGCTTGACCTTTCATAAGACCTTTCATTGCTCCACCATAAGAACCATCTTTGTAACCTTTCATTGAAGCAATGATTTCAGCTTTTGTCATATCTTTGATAATTTTAGATTTACCTAAAGCAGCTTTTTCACCATTAGCACCATGACAACCAACACATTTTTGGTAAGGGTTAGCGAATGCAACACATGCTAAGATTGAAGTAAGAAGTAATATTTTTTTCATTTTGTTTCCTTTGATATTTTATATTAGAAGTATAATAAAAAAAAATGGTAAAAAAATAGATTTAGGTCAAGAAATTGAGGTTTTTTTGGTTTTTTATACAGTACTTTTTAAAGTACTGTATAAAATTAGTTTGAAGTGTCTAATAATTCGTTTTTTAGTTCTTCTTTATTAATTTTATTTTTATCACTTGGAACTAGAGGAAGTGACTTTTTGTAGATGATTTTATTTGGAATCATATATGAAGCAAGATGTTTTTTAAGTTCAAAAGTAATCTCTTTTGGAGCAAGTTCACTTCTTGCAGAGTATACTAATACAATCTCTTCTTCGATTTCTTCATTATCTATAGAAAATACTGCACATTGATCAATTAAAGGTAAGTTCTTAGCTACAACTGATTCTATTTCTAAAGGACTTACTCTAAATCCTCTTGTTTTAATCATATTATCTTGTCTAGATACAAAGTAGAAATAACCTTCTTCATCTTTATATACATAATCTCCTGTAGCAATTACAATTTCATCTGTAAGTTGTCCTTCTAAATCAATTACATTCTTAAGAATTTGAATTGATTTGAATCGTTGGGCTGTTTCAACAGGAGCATTCCAGAAACCTTTATAAATATATCCACCTCTATGAATTAACTCTCCAACTTCTCTTGGTGCGCATTCATTACCTTCTTCATTGATAACATATAATTCAACATCAGGAATAGCTTTACCAATAGAATCAGGTCTAATCCAAATTTGTGATGGTTCTAAATATGTTGATCTAAATGCTTCTGTTAATCCATGCATAGAATAAAACTTTGCATCAGGGAAGAATTTATCTAGGTCAGTTAACATCTTAGCTGTTACGTTTCCACCTGATGATGTAAGTACTCTAACTTTTGAAAGTAATTCTACACTTGGTAGTCTGTGTTCATCTTCATCAAACATTGAAGCAATATTAATAGGCATTAATGGAACTACTGTAATTTCATCATTAATTAAGTGATTAAAGAAATCTCCTGCAAGGATAAATCTATGAAGCGCTATTGTTGCTCTTTTATATAATGTACAAAATATTTGGTTTAATCCATAATCAAGATTGAAAATTAGAGTTCCTGAAATTACATCATCTTCTTTTAAATCTAAATACTGAGATACAACCCTTGCTGAATCAATTAAATTTCTATGTGAAATTACAATACCTTTTGGCTCTCCTGTAATTCCAAATGAATATGTAATTACTGCATTATCATGTCCATTTACATCATGAGAAAATGGTTTATTATAGTATTTGTAGATTTCTTCAAAAGATGGAATATCTTTATGTGTTGTTTCATAAGAGATTACTTGACCATTAAAATCAATCTCTGCAATACTTTCAAGTTTTAGTTTATCTGTAATAATACATTTGATATCACAGTCTTTGATAATATATTCTACTTGTTCAGCTTTAAGTAGCTTTGTAAGTGGTACTAGTACATAATCAGTAGATAATATAGCCAGTATTGCTATTACTTGATCAAGTCCTTTATTTGAATAAATACCAATTCTCGAACCTTTTGGTAAATTCAATTCTTTTAAATAAAAGGCTACTTGATTAACTTTTGCTAAAAGTTCTGAATATGTAATGCTTTTTTCATTATATTTAATAGCTACTTTTTGTGAGTGTGAAACTGCAGCTTCTTCAATTAGTGTTCTAATACAATTTATAGACATTTTATTTCCTTTTACTTTTCTATTTTTTCTGGATTCATACCAAGAGTCCAAATGTCGTAATTACTATCCATTACGATTGTTGGATTATGTTCTGAACTTAATATTTTTTTATAGAAGAATGAAATAATATCTTCAATTTCTTCTTGTTTTAAAACTTTTGATATTCCACCAGTGAATACTAATGAGTTTAAAGCATTTAGTTTTAAATTTACGTAAGCTTTTCTATAAGTTGATACTTTACAAAGTACTAGGAATATAGCAAGTTGCATAAGTACTCTTGTTGCTTTTTCACCTGATTCATCAAAAATATTTTCAGTAACTTTTAGGTGAGCTAATAATTCATAAACAAATTCATTGTTTTTTGCTGCAAATATTAAAGATTCTTTTGATTTAAAAACACCAAGTTTTTTAAATACTAATCTATCATATTCATTTTCAGTAACCATATTTTCATCAACTAAATCTTTTGAATAGTGAATATCAGTTGTTGCTCCTCCAATATCAATTAAAATATATGGATCAACAACTTTAAATTTCGTATTAATTAAAGGCAAAGTTTTATTTACAATATATGGCGTAGAGTAAATCTGATTTGAAGTAATATCATATAGGTGTTTGATATCTTCCTTACCCATAATATCCGCTTGATATAGGTTTGTTAAATACTCTTTTAAATTTTCTTCTTCAACATGAAGTTTATTTGTAATGATGTTTGGTAGTGTTACAAGATTTTCAATATTTTTACTTAAGTAAGGAATGTCTTTTTGGCTTCCTACATAAACAATGTTTGAATAATTTACTTTTTCTAAATAATCAAAAAGTGTTTGATCAAAAATATTTGAAACAGAATCAATACCACCTACGACTATTATCACATCAATTAAGTCACTAGGAACCGAAGTCTTTTCTATCTCTTTTAATAAAACAGTATCAATAATATTAATCCCTGAATTAAAAGCAATATTTGTTGCATATTTAAGAGAAAAAGAGTTTGTAATACCAATGATAAGCGTACTTAATCCACCATTTGCAGAAGAACATACATGAACATCATCTTTGTGGTAGTTATGAATAATCTCTCCACATTTGTAAGTTAAGTCATCAAATATATCTTTATTAAAGTCTCTAAAGTGTTGTTGCACACCATGAACTGTACAAACTTTAAAGTATGTACTTCCTACGTCTATTAGTAGTTTGTCATTTATTTTACTCATTGCATAATTCCTATATCATGAATAATATCATTTACAATAGATGTTGTATCTTTTGTAAGGTCACATTGTTTTCTTTCATATTCGAAACATCTATCAGGAATTGGAACTTTTCCTTTTTTGATTATTCTAATATTTTTCTTAGCATCTCTAATTGTAATCATTTCATTGTTGTTAATAATATGTGGTGAGAATGGCACATCTATAGTTCCATTTTTAATACTATTAAATACTTTTCTCCAAAGAGTATCTGCACTATCATTGAACACAGCTTCCATAATAGCCATTACTTCAGCAGTTAAAATTTCTTCTTCTTCTGCATCTACAACATTTGGAAGACCATTTAAAATTCTAAGTGTATATTGTGTATTTGCAACTGTTTCAGCATTTGCTTCTTTAGTTGGAATTCCTGATGCTTCTTGATTTGTTTTCGTAATAATCTTATCCGCACCAACCATCGAAGCTATAACTGTACTCATATTGATTAGCTGAGATGCAAAGTTTGGATCCATAGGGAAAGCACCCATCCATTGGTGATATACAAGGTGAATTGCAGCATCATCTACACCAATTTGATTTGAGTAGTATTTTGCTAGTTTTCTAATAACTGCACCCATTACAATATCTTGGTTCATAGAACCTGTTTGTGAAAATGAAACAGAGAATGATTTAACACCTTCTTCAAGTGAAAGTAACATCTCAAGAAGTTGAATTACAATAGTAATACATGGTGGTACAAGTGTAGCTGTTAGTGGTCCAAATGATTCTCTATTGATTGGTTCATTTAGTTTAGAGTAGTTTGCACAAACTCTTTCTACGTATTTCCAGTATAAAAATGCTTTATCAAGTGGAAAGTTTTTTGAATATGGAAGAAGATAAGTAATTGGCCCACCTTCAATTTCAAAAATTCCAGATGCAATAGCTGTTTCAATAAGAAGTCTAGCATCAGGTGTTCCATGACGAAGAGATACAGGTTTATTAAAGTGCGTTATCATTTTTCTAGTTGTTCTGTATCCGTGATTTACCAATGGATAACCATTTAGCATATCTACATCATTTTCTTCACTTAGTCTAAGCATTTTCTTAGCAGTTGCATAGTCATTTAATCTTGTATTTGAATCAATAGTACATGGTAATACATCAACATTTGCATCTACGAAAAATTCGTATAGAGCATACATCTTGTTGTATGTAGGAAAACCACCTCTTGGTTGTACTAACATTTTATTTGCATTTTTAAAATTATGTGAAATAAATAGGTCTTTAGAAGCATTTTTTACAAACTCTTCAACCTCTGCAAAATCAAAGTTATCTACATATTCATTGTTAAGAATTATGTTTCGTTCTTCTTGCAATAAACTCATTGACTATTTCTCTCTTTCATAAACTCTTCAAGTGCATCAAGACCAGTATTTAAATCCACTTGATGGAATACTAAATCAAATCCATAGTTTTTAAATCGTGGAACAATATCGTCTGCACTACCAGTTCCAACAACTAAGTTTCCACCAATCATAAATACTACATCATCTAAAAGATTTCCATATTTTGATTTTAAGATTTTTACTTCTCGACACCAACCTTCTGCCTCACCGTTGAGTGATGAGATTAATAATATGTCTGCATTTGTCTCTACAACCGCATCAACAAATTCTTCAAGATATGTATTAACACCTAAGTTAAATACCTCAAATCCTCTTGCTTGCAGTGAAAGATCAATAAGTCGGTTTGCTACAACGTGTATATCGTTACCTACTACGCCAGTTACTACTTTCATTTAATTACCTATTAGTTTTAATTGTTTTATTAAGGGCAAATAGTCTAGCTAAAATTTGGTTAGAGGTTTATTAGGAGGGTAAAAAGTGGGTTTTTTTGATAAAGCCTCTACCTTACGTCGTTGTAAAGAGTAGAAACTTTATTGATAATTTTAAAGTGAGTCGTTAATAATGTTAACAATTGTCTCTTGTACTGCTTGTGCAGAATCTGTTAAATCTGGATTTAAGTCATCTACTAACTGAACTATTGAGTTTAAAGCAATAGTAGTTTGTCCTTTATCATCATATACAGATATTTTACAAGGCATAATACAAGACAATGAAATATCATATGATAAAATTTCATTTGCAATTATTGGACTACAAATATCTAAAATTTTACACTCAGTTTTGAAATCTATCCCTTTTTCTCTCATCTTTTCGGGAGGATTATGAATATGTTGTAAACCAAAACCATAGTTTGGCAATACTTTTTGTATATCTTCAACTGCTTGATCTACACTTTTATTTGTTTCAAATGTCTGTTTCAATTTAGTTTCCTATAATAAATTAATTTTACTGATTCTATTATTACAGCTCTTAAAATGTGGTTAATATTTTGATAACTGTGATTTAGCTCTTATTTTGTCTTCTAAATGTTTTTGTGTTCTATTAATTGCATAGTCTATTAGTTTTAAGTCCTCGATATTATTACATATATCTCTTGCTTTAATATAGTAATCTTTTGCATTTTTTAATTGATTGTTTGATTCATATGTGAGTGCTAGATTATAAAAAACTTCATAACTATTGTAATTTAGTTTTTCATTTAGTTTATGTAGTCTTCTTTGAGATATATCTATATTCCCATTATCTAATAGTTCAACAATATCTTCAAAGTCATTTCTATATTTTTGTTTATATAAAGCATTGTTTTCATCAAGTTTTTCAATAATAGTTATATTTTGGAAAATATAGTGTGGTGATATATCTTTTACAAGCTCATCTGCAATCTCTCGTGATAATTGGGAATTTATTCGGTATTCATCTCTATCTATATTTAAATGACCATAATAATATGGATAATAGTGATGTCTGTTATTAAAGCATTTATCTATTCTATTTGATTTTGCATATATTTTTGAAAAGATGATTCTTTCATTGCTATTTAGTACTTGAATTTTGGTTTTTACTTTATAGTCTCTTTTTTCACAAGGTATTTTTCTTGTTCTATATTTTCTGCACTTGTTAGTCTTTTTACCATCTTTGTATTTATATTCCCAGCATCTTGAATAGTCGGTATCTGTATTATAATAGATATCATAATAAACAGATGATTCTAATACTTCTCCTGTAACAATAGCATCAATATTTTCATATCTATGTTGAAGATTAAATACCCTTTCTCCATCAACTGTCATATTAACTAGTTTTTCTTCTAGATAATTAGCTTGATTGATTCTGTCATTTTCAAAATCTTCAAGAATTATATTATATATTTTTTTGTCATGCATAAGTGATGGTTGCAGAGATTTTACTGTTAGGTGTTTTGATGTACAAGCTGAAAAAAGAAGGCTTGCAATCATAAAAAATATAATCTTAAAAAAGTAGTTCATTATTTATCCTTGTCTGATTATAGTGTTTTACTATTTATTTGTAGAAAAAAAGTGAGAGATAAGAGTATATTAATTATATTTTGAGATAATAAGAACAATAAACTAGAAGGATAAACTTATGGATTTTTTTACTGCTGATATCTGTGATGAACACCCAGATAAAACTCATGTACTAGATAATGAATTTACAAACTATGGCGCAAAAGAAAAGTTATGTGGAACAGTTGTTACTGTAAAGCTTGATAGAAATAATAGTGAACTAATAAAAGTATTAAGAGATGAAGATGGTACTGGTAAAATTGTTGTTGTAGATGTAGAAGATGAGTATTTTGCTGTTGTAGGTGAAAATCTTATGAAATTTGCACATGGTAATAACTATGAAGGTATTATTGTAAATGGATATATCCGAGATACTTTCCAAATTAAAGATATTCCAGTTGCTTTGTTTGCAAGAGGGACATGTAGTAGAAAGTATATTCCAGTAACTCAAGGTCAAAGAGGACTTGAACTTTCATTTTGTGGTGTACAATTTAATGATGGTGATTATGTTTATGCTGATACCGATGGTATTATTCTTACAAAAGAGAAAATAGTATAATTTAGTTTGAGTTCTTAACATACACTTTACAATAAACTATTAATATAACACCTATGAAATTTTAACTATTGACATTGGTTTGATATCAAACTATAATATATTACTAGATAATTATGCTAAGGAACTTAATGAACTATCTAAAAAATACAATAAATTTAACTACAGGAACAGTAGAAGAAAAACGTCAAGAAATAAAAGAATATTTTTTACAGACATATGCTCTTGATGAAAGACTTTTTGATTTATTAAATGAGAAAGACTCTTTGTATGAACAGCCAAACAGTCTAAGACATCCTTTGATTTTTTATTATGGTCATACAGCTACATTTTTTATGAATAAGCTTAGTGTTTCTAATATAGTAAAAGAAAGAGTAAATAAAACCTATGAATCTGTCTTTGCCATTGGCGTTGATGAGATGTCATGGGATGATTTAAATGATGAAAACTATGTTTGGCCTACATATGAACAATCAAAAGCTTATAGAGATGATGTAAAAGAAGTAGTACTTGATCTAATCGATAATATGGAATTTACAATGCCTATAAATTGGGAGTCTCCAATGTGGATTGTTCTTATGGGAATAGAGCATGAAAATATTCATATTGAAACATCTTCTGTATTACTTAGAGAACTTGATATTAAGTTTCTAAATAATGATGAAATATTTACATATAACAATGAATCAAGTGAAAACTATCCAAAAAATGAACTGTGCACTGTAAAAGGTGGAGAAGTTTCAATTGAAAAAGATAGAAAAAATCCAATCTTTTATGGATGGGATAATGAATTTTCTTTTCATAGAGCACAAATCAAAGAATTTAAAGCTAGTAAATATTTAGTTTCAAATGGAGAATACTTAGAGTTTGTGGAAGATGGTGGATATTCTACTCTTCACTATTTTACAAAAGATGGAATCAAGTGGTTAGACTTTACTCAATCTAAGATGCCACCATTCTGGATAAAAGAAGATGGAAAATATTTTTTAAGAGAAATTAATAGAATAGTTCCTTTACCATTAAATTATCCAGTTGATATAAATGTATATGAAGCAGAAGCATTTTGTAAATATAAAAGTGAAAAGTTAGGTGTTGAGGTTAGACTTCCTAGTGAGGATGAGTATTATAGATTAAATGACTATGTAAAAGCACAAGATGCAGAAGCAAATATAGGACTGAGATATTTTAATCAAACTCCTGTAGATAAATATCAATTTGGTGACTTTTATGATGTAGTAGGAAACGTTTGGCAATGGAGTATAACTCCTACATATCCATTTGATGGATTTGAAACTCATCCTGCTTATGATGACTTTACAACTCCAACATTTGATGATAGACATGCGCTTATGAAAGGTGGTTCCTTTATATCTTTAGGGAATGAAATATTAAGAGAAGCAAGGTATGCTTTTAGAAAGCACTTCTTCCAACATGCAGGATTTAGATACGTGAAATCAGAAAACGAATATAGAAGTAAATTAAATGACAATGTATATGAAACAGATGAACAAATATCTCAATATTGTGGATTCCACTATGGAGAAGATAATTTTGGAGTTAAAAACTTCCCAAAGAATTCTGTAGATGTATTAAAACCATATTTAGATGGTATTAAAAAAGACAAAGCTATGGATTTGGGTTGTTCAGTAGGGCGAAGTACTTTTGAACTAGGAACAATTTTTGATGAGGTACTTGGAATTGATTTCTCTGCAAACTTTATCAACGTAGGTATAAAACTTAAAAAATATGAAAACCTAACTTATAAAGTTGCTACAGAAGGTGCTTTATTTGATGAAAAAACAGTATCTTTAAGAGATTTAGATTTAGAAGATACAAAAGAAAGAGTTACTTTCATGCAAGGTGATGCATGTAACTTAAAAGATATTTATACAGGATATGATTTGATTTTTTGTTCAAATCTAATTGATAGATTATACTATCCTCAAAAATTCTTAGATGATGTACCTAATAGAATAAATGATGGTGGACTTCTAGTTTTATTAAGCCCATATACTTGGCTTGAAGACTATACTCCAAAAGAAAACTGGCTAGGTGGTTACATAGAAGACAATCAAGAAGTGAAAACATTAGATACTTTAAGAAAAAATCTTGAAACTCAAGGTGACTTTGAATTAGTAGATACTTTAGATGTGCCTTTTGTAATTAAAGAGACTAATAGAAAGTTTCAGCATTCAGTTTCTCAAATGAGTATTTGGAAGAAAAAAGCTTAAGACTTTTTATTTTGTAATATAATAATAAATATACTTATTTTATTGTAAACTATTCTTATGAATAGTTTACAATTACTCTCCTCTAAAAAAGAACTCATATTTTCTTTTTTACTCTTCTCTTTTATTTTTACATTTAATATATTTTATGAATATAATAAATACTTAGATTTAGTAGAAGAAGAGCTTTATAGTGGGACATTTCAAATTGTAAATATCTATGATAAAGATGACTATTTTGTATTAAAAGTGAAAAATGATGATTTTAGTTTTTTTACTTCAGTTGATAAAAGAAGTACTTTTCAAAAGCTAGAGAACATAAACTTAGCAATAGTAACTACAAGAATAGATTTTCATTCTTTTCTAAAAGGATTTTATGCTAAAACTATTTATTATGATGTTTTACCTAAGACAAAAAGTTTTAAAAAAGATATTCAAAATAATATAAATAGTACTCATGATGATATAAAAGTAAAAGAACTGTTTAATGCACTTTTTCTGGCAATACCTATTTCAAAAGAGTACAGAGAAATATATACAAACTTTGGAATAAGCCATTTAATCGCCATCTCAGGCTTTCATCTCGCTATTTTAGCGGGAATTGTTTATTGGCTTTTATTTTTCCCCTATGCATATATACATCAAAGGTATTTTCCTTTTAGAAATAGACGTTTTGATATTCTAGTTATCACTGTATTTGTATTGCTCTTTTATTTAGTTTTAACTGATGTTGTTCCTTCTTTATTAAGAAGTTTCATCATGTTTATTTTAGGAATATATTTTTTAAGAAGAAACATAAAAGTACTATCTTTTCAAACACTATTTATAACTTTGTTATTGATAATTGCCTTATTTCCTAAATATCTATTTTCAATATCCTTATGGTTTTCTATCATTGGAGTTTTTTATATCTTTTTGTATTTACAATATTTTAAAAACCTACCAAAATTACTTAATTTCTTCTTGTTTAATTTCTGGATATTTCTAGTTTTTAATCCTATTGTTCATTTCTTTTTTTATGATACTAGTTACGAACAGTTGTTATCACCTTTTATAACACTATTTTTTACTATATTTTATCCACTGGAGTTGCTACTACATTTTGTAGGATTTGGAAATTTATTTGATGAGTATATATTATGGTTTTTAGATTATAAGATGAATACCTTCGAGGTTTTAACACCTCTGGGGTTTTTTATTATATATGTTGTTACTTCATTAGGCTCTATTTTTTATAAAAGAGCATTTGTTTTATTAAATATTTTACTTATTGTATTTAATATTTATTTGTATAGTTAAGGATTTAGATAATCTACTTTAATACAGTTTTCACACTGGTCAATTTCATCATAGTTGATTTTGGAGAGTTCAATTTCTTTAAATTGTTCTCTAATTAATGCTACTGTTTTTTCATCACCTGAATAAACAACAGACTTATTTCCAATATTTCCTAAAACTACTTTGTCAGTTTTTTTTAGAAGTTCTTGAATGTTATTATCCCAATATGATAATAGTTTTTCATTTTCTGTTAATTCTTCTGACCTATGATCCCAATCACGGCATAAATCTGGAAGTAATCCACAAGATTTCATATCATCAAAGTCTAATGTAATACCGTACAATTCCATAACATACTCCTTTTTATGAGCTATTACAATTTTATCTAATATTTAAGAAGATTATTTTTACTATTTTTAATTAGTTAATTAAGTTAAGTTAAAGTAATATTCTCAGATTAGATAAGAAAAGGAATTTCTTGAAAATAATACATTTTAGTGATACCCATTTGGGGTATAACGATTTAGACATTTTAGATGAAAACAATATAAACCAAAGAGAAGCAGACTTTTATGATGCTTTTTCTCAAGTAGTAGAACAAATTAAAAAAATAAAACCAGATTATATAATCCATACAGGAGATTTGTTTCATAGAAGCAGTCCTAGTAATAGAGCTATTACTTTTGCACTTGAACAATTTAAGATAATAGATGAACTAAATATCCCTTGTGTGATGATTGCGGGTAATCACTCAACACCTAGAACAAACTTGAGCTCTCCTATTTTAAAAATCTTTGATAACTTTAAAAACATACATACTTCATATAATCAAGAATATAAAAAAATAGAATTTGATGATGTAGTATTTCATACACTACCACATCTGTCTCTTATACACATCTCCGAGCCCACGAGACCAGAGAGGATCTCGTA
>CAJXPH010000061.1 GCA_913057765.1 uncultured Campylobacteraceae bacterium | reverse complement strand
AGTAAGTTATTAAATATAATTAAAATGTTACTTAGTTTAAATATATTCTTAAAAATACACCAAGGTAAGAAATGAAAATAACCATAGCAGGGACAGGATACGTAGGCTTGTCAAATGGAATACTATTATCTCAAAATAATGAAGTAGTAGCATTAGATATAATTCCAGAAAAAGTAGAACTATTAAATAAAAAGATATCACCAATAGAAGATAAAGAAATAAGTGAATATTTACTAAAAGATAATCTAAACTTTAGAGCAACATTAGATAAAAAAGAAGCATATACAAATGCTGATTATGTAATTATCTCTACTCCAACAGATTATGATCCAGAAACAAATTACTTTAATACAAAATCAATTGAATATGTTATAAAAGATGTACTTGAAGTAAATCCAAATGCTACTATGGTAATTAAATCAACTGTACCAGTGGGTTATACAAAAAATATAAATGAACAATTTAATACAACAAATATAATATTCTCTCCTGAATTCCTAAGAGAAGGAAAAGCATTACAAGATAATCTTTACCCTTCAAGAATAATAGTAGGTGAGAAATCAAAAAGAGCAGAAATCTTTGCAAACCTTTTAGCCCAAGGGGCAATAAAAGAAAATATAGATATTCTTTTTACAGACTCAACAGAAGCAGAAGCAGTAAAACTATTCTCAAATACATACCTGGCAATGAGAGTAGCATACTTTAATGAATTAGACTCGTACGCACAAGCTCATAACCTTGATACAAAACAAATAATCCAAGGTGTAGGATTAGATCCTAGAATAGGAACTCATTATAATAATCCATCTTTCGGATATGGTGGATACTGTTTGCCTAAAGATACAAAACAATTACTAGCAAATTATAAAGATGTACCTTCTAATATGATAGAAGCAATAGTAAATGCAAACTCAACAAGAAAAGACTTTATAGCAGATTCAATACTTTCAAAAAAACCAACAATAGTTGGAGTATATAGATTAGTAATGAAAACAGGATCTGATAACTTTAGATCTTCAGCAATACAAGGAATAATGAAAAGAATCAAAGCAAAAGGTGTAGAAGTAGTAATCTATGAACCAGCATGCCAAGATGAAGAATTTTTCCATTCAAAAGTAGTAAAAGACTTGAATGAATTTAAGAATATGTCAGATGTAATAGTAGCAAATAGATTATCAGAGAACCTATTAGATGTTCAAGATAAAGTGTTTACTCGTGATATCTTTAATTCTGATTCTTAAGGTTTATAAAGTATGAAGATATTAGTAACCGGAACAGCAGGATTTATAGGCTTTCATTTAGCAAAGAAACTACTTGAACGTGGTGATGAAGTAGTAGGACTAGATAATATAAATGACTACTATGATGTAAACTTAAAATATGCAAGATTAAATGAACTTGGAATAAATAAAGATGAAATATCAAGTAATAAACTTGTATCTTCAAAAACTTTTCCAAAACATAAGTTTATTAAAATGGATTTGGCTAATACTGATGAAATCTATGCCCTGTTTGAAAAAGAGAAGTTTGATGCAGTTTGTAATCTTGCTGCACAAGCAGGAGTTAGATACTCACTAGAAAACCCACATGCATATATAGATTCAAATGTAAAAGGATTTATGAATATACTAGAAGCTTGTAGACATAATGATGTTAATAATCTTGCTTATGCATCTTCTTCTTCTGTATATGGACTAAATAAATCACAACCATTTAAAACATCTGATCATACAGACCACCCAATTTCATTGTACGCAGCAACAAAGAAATCAAATGAGATGATGGCACATACATATTCTCATTTGTATAATATCTCAACAACAGGACTTAGATTCTTTACAGTTTATGGACCATGGGGACGTCCTGATATGGCACCAATACTGTTTGCAGATGCAATATTAAATGATAGACCAATAAAAGTATTTAATCATGGAAATATGAGTAGAGACTTTACATATGTAGGTGATATAGTAGATGGTATTGTTAAAGTAATTGATAATCCAGCAAAAGCATCAGAATCGTTTGATGCTAATAATCCAGAGCCATCAATTTCTTCTGCACCATATAGAATATATAATATAGGGAATAATGCACCTGTGCAATTATTAGATTTTATAAAAACATTAGAAAACTCAATAGGGATAGAAGCAAAGAAGAATTTTATGGATATGCAAGACGGAGATGTAGTATCTACTTATGCAGATACAAATGACTTAATCAAAGATTTTGATTATAAACCAGATACAGATTTAACTGATGGTATTAGTGAGTTTGTTTCTTGGTATAGAGAATTTTATAAAGGAAAAATAAATTGAAAAAGATATGTATAATAGGCCTAGGATATGTAGGTTTGCCTTTAGCTGCTGCCTTTGCAAAAAAATATAATGTAGTGGGGTTTGATATAAATGAACCAAGAGTAGAAGAACTAAATAATAATTTTGATAGAACTTTAGAATTAAATAAAGAAGAACTTCAAGAAGTTAAAGACAGCATCTCTTATTCTTGTAATTTAGATGATATCAAAGATGCAAATATCTATATTGTGACTGTACCTACTCCAATAGATAGTTCAAATAGACCAGATTTAACACCTTTAGTAAAATCATCACAAATGATAGGAAGAGTACTTAAAAAAGATGATATTGTTATTTATGAAAGTACAGTATATCCAGGTGTGACAGAAGAAGTATGCGTTCCCCAACTTGAATCAGAATCAGGAATGAAATTTAATAAAGATTTCTTTTGTGGATATTCACCTGAAAGAATAAATCCAGGAGATAAAGAACATACAGTTACAAAGATTTTAAAAGTAACAGCAGGATCTACTCCTGAAATTGCAATAGAAGTAGACGAATTATATAAATCAATTATAACAGCAGGAACTCATAAAGCAAGTTCAATTAAAGTAGCAGAAGCTGCAAAAGTAATAGAAAATACACAAAGAGATGTAAATATTGCTCTTATCAATGAATTAGCACTTATCTTTGATACTATGAATATAGATACAAATGATGTAATTGAAGCAGCAGCAACTAAATGGAACTTTATTAAACTAAAGCCAGGATTAGTTGGTGGACATTGTATAGGTGTAGATCCATATTATCTTACTTTTAAAGCAGAAGAGTTAGGATACAAACCAAATCTTATTTTAGGTGCTAGACAAATTAATAATGGCATGGGTAAATATATTGCTGAAAAAACAATAAAACTTATGATTAAAGAAGGAAAAAGAATTAAAGATTCTAATATTTTACTTCTTGGAGTTACTTTTAAAGAAGATTGTCCAGATTTAAGAAATACTAAAGTGACTGATATTGTAGATGAATTGAATGAATATGGAGCTAATGTAGATATTTATGACCCTTGGGTTGATTTAGAAGAAGTAAAACATCACTTTACTCATAAACTAATTGAAACAAATCCATTTGAAAATGATAAAAAATATGATTCAATTGTTGTTGCCGTTGCACATAAACAATTTATTGAATTAACTGAAAATGATTATAAATCAATTTCAGAGGGAAAAGAATTATTAATAGATATTAAAGGGATTGTTACTAATCCTGCTTGGAGATTATAAAAATGCCAAATAAAAAGAGATTTGCTCTAATAGGTGCTAGTGGATATATCGCACCAAGACATATGCAAGCTATTACAGAAACAAATAGTGAACTAGTTGCTGCATTAGATCCTTATGATGGAATTGGAATAATGGATAGTCATTTTCCTCAAGCATCTTTTTTTACTGAGTTTGAAAGATTTGATAGGTTTGTAGATAAATATCATAGAGAATCAGATAAAAGAATTGATTATATGGCAATTACAACTCCAAACTACTTACATGATGCACATATTAGATTTGCATTAAAAAGTGGATGTGATGCAATTTGTGAAAAACCATTAGTTTTAAATCCCCATAATATTGATCAGTTAAAAATCATTGAGAATGAAACAGGTAAAAAAGTAAATAATATTTTACAACTAAGACTTCATCCTTCAATAATAGCTTTAAAAGAAAAAGTAGCAAAAGAATTAGAAAAAAATCCAAATAAAATATATGATATTGATTTAACATATCTTACTTCTAGAGGTAAATGGTACTTTGTCTCGTGGAAAGGTGATGAATCTAAATCAGGAGGAATAGCTTCAAATATTGGAGTTCATTTCTATGATATGCTTTCTTGGATATTTGGTGAAGTAAAAGAAAATATTGTTCATTTAAAAACACCAGATGCAAATGCAGGAATGTTAGTACTTAAAAATGCAAATGTAAAATGGTTTTTATCTATTAACTATGATTATCTTCCTGCAGAGGTTAGAAATCAAGGCCAAACAACTTTTAGATCAATTACAGTTGAAGGTGAAGAAATAGAATTCTCAGGAGGATTCAAGGATTTACATACAAGATCTTATGAAGAAATTCTTATAGGAAATGGATTTGGTTTAGATGAAGCATATGGCTCTATAGATATTGTTTCTCAGATTAGAAATATGACACCTCTAGGATTAAAAGGTGATTATCATCCATTTGCTAAAAAGGTAAAGTAATTATGGCTAAATTCTTTTTTCATGAATCTTCATACGTAGATGATAATGTAAATATTGGGGATAATACAAAAATATGGCATTTTTCTCATATTTTAAGTGGAACTACAATTGGAACAAACTGTTCGTTTGGACAAAATTGTGTAGTAGGACCTAAAGTAAATATAGGGAATGGTGTAAAAGTACAAAATAATATATCTATTTATGAAGGTGTTGAAGTAGAAGATGATGTATTTCTTGGACCTTCAATGGTCTTTACAAATGTAATAAACCCAAGATCTTTTATTGTTCGTAAAGAAGAATTTAAAATAACATTACTTAAAAAAGGTTGTTCAATTGGTGCAAATGCTACTGTAGTATGTGGTAATACTATTGGTAAATATGCACTTGTTGGAGCAGGAACTGTTATAAATAAAGATGTAAAAGATTTTGCTCTTATGGTTGGAGTACCTTGTAAACAAATTGGATGGGTTTCAGTTGCTGGAAATAGATTGAATTTTGACGCAAATAATATTGCAATTGATTCGTTTGATAATTCTAAATATAAATTAGAAAATGAAATAGTTACTTTAATAGTAGAATAATTAAGGAATATTAGTGATAAGTATTAAAATACAATGCAAGCGAGGGACTAAATGACGAGTTGTAAAATAGATTTTGCAAAACTACAATATCAATATCAACTATATAAAATAGAGATTGATGAAGCAATACATGCTGTATTGGATAAATCAAACTATATTATGGGTGAAGAAATCTCTCAATTAGAAGAATCACTTCAAGAGTTTACAAAAGCTAAATATGCTATTTCTTGTAGTAATGGAACAGATGCTTTATTACTTGCAATGATGGCTCTTGATATTAAACCAGGTGATGAAATAATTACTACGCCTTTCACTTTTATAGCAACTGCTGAAACAATTGCATTTTTAGGTGCAATTCCAGTGTTTATAGATATTGATGAAAAAACTTATAATATAAACCCAGATTTAATTGAAGAAAAAATTACAAGTAGAACAAAGGCTATTATGCCAGTATCTCTATACGGTCAACCATCTGATATGGATGCAATTCAAATTATTGCAAATAAGCATAACTTAAAAGTAATTGTAGATGGAGCCCAAAGCTTTGGTTCAACTTCTAATAATATGACAGATTCGAGTTTAGGTGATATCTCAACAACTTCATTCTTTCCTGCGAAGCCATTAGGTTGCTTCGGTGATGGGGGAGCTGTATTTACTAATAATGAAGAACTTTCAATTAAGATGAAACAATTACGAGTTCATGGGCAGAATAAAAGATATCATCATAAATATATTGGAATGGGTGGAAGACTAGATACTATCCAAGCTGCAATATTAAATGTAAAACTAAAATATTATCCTAAAGACTTATCATTAAGACAAGAGGTTGCTAGTAAGTATACTGAAGCTTTAAAAGATAAATCTAATTTAATTTTACCATTTGTAGAGAGGAATGCTACTTCTGCTTGGGCTCAATATTCTGTTAGAGTAAAAAATAGAGATGAAGTTCAATCTTCTTTAAAAGAGCAAGGGATTCCAACGGCAGTTCATTATCCTATGCCTTTACATTTACAAGAGTGTTTTAAATATCTTGGATATAAAGAAGGTGATTTCCCTATTTCTGAAATTGTTTCAAATGAGATTATGTCTTTACCTATGAATCCTTATCTTACTGATGATGAAATTAAATATATTAGTGGAAAATTATAATGAGTAAAATATTAAATTTGATAGGACGTAATAAAGAATTATTTATAGAGGATATAAATGTTAATAATAAAGAATTAAAAGAGATCGTTTCATCTTCTTCTTTCTTAGTTATTGGAGCAGCTGGTTCAATAGGGCAAGCTGTTACAAAAGAGATATTTAAAAGAAATCCCAAAAAACTTCATGTTGTTGATATTAGTGAAAATAATATGGTTGAATTAGTCCGAGATATTAGAAGTTCTTTTGGATATATTGATGGAGATTTTCAGACCTTTGCATTAGATATTGGTTCTTTAGAATATGATACTTTTATAAAACAAGATGGTGAATATGATTATGTTTTAAACCTATCTGCATTGAAACATGTAAGAAGTGAAAAAGATCCTTTTACTTTAATGAGAATGATTGATGTTAATATTTTTAATACTGATAAAACAATAGCTCAATCAATTAAAAATGGAACAAAAAAATATTTTTGTGTTTCAACTGATAAAGCTGCTAATCCTGTGAATATGATGGGAGCAAGTAAAAGAATAATGGAAATGTTTGTAATGAGAAAATCCCAAGATATAAAAGTCTCAATGGCAAGATTTGCAAATGTAGCGTTTAGTGATGGTTCTTTATTACATGGTTTTAATCAAAGGATACAAAAACAACAACCGATTGTTGCTCCTAATGATATAAAAAGATATTTTGTTACTCCTCAAGAATCTGGTGAACTTTGTTTAATGTCTTGTATCTTTGGAGAAAATAGAGATATATTTTTTCCTAAATTAAGTGAAAATTTACATTTGATATCATTTGCAGATATTGCAGTTAAATATTTAAATGACTTAGGATATGAACCATATTTATGTAAAGATGAAAATGAAGCAAGAGAATTAATTCATACCTTACCTAAAGAAGGGAAATGGCCTTGTTTGTTTACATCAAGTGATACTACTGGTGAAAAAGATTTTGAAGAATTTTTTACAGATAATGAAGTGTTAAATATGGAAAGATTTGAAAACCTTGGTGTTATTAAAAATGAAGCACTTTTTGACAATGATAAATTAAATTCTTTTGAAAAAACTATAAAAAGTTTTAAAAATAAACTCTCTTGGAAAAAAGAAGATATTGTAAAAGAATTTTTTAAAATGATACCTGACTTTGGACATAAAGAAACAGGTAAATACTTAGATTCGAAGATGTAATATGCAAAATATAGTTAACTTTATTCAAAATACTTTTAATACAAAGGAGTTTATTCCTTTGCATGAACCAAGATTTATTGGAAATGAAAAGAAATACCTTAATGATTGTATAGATTCTACATTTGTTTCAAGTGTGGGTAAATATGTTGATCAATTTGAAAAAGAATTTGCAAAAAAAGTTGGTTCTAAATATGCTATCGCAACTGTTAATGGAACAGCCGCTTTACATATATCTTTAATTCTTGCAAACGTAAATAAAGATGATGAAGTTATTACACAACCTTTGACTTTTATTGCAACTTGTAATGCTATATCATATATAGGAGCAAAACCTGTATTTGTAGATGTTGATTTAGATACGATGGGTTTATCTCCCTCTTCTTTAGAGAGTTTCTTAGATGAGAACTGTGAACTTATTGATGAAGTTTGTATAAATAAAACTACAAATAATATAATAAAAGCTTGTATCCCTATGCATACCTTTGGACATCCTTGTAGAATTGATGAAATAAAAGATATATGTGATAAGTGGAATATTACTTTAGTTGAAGATAGTGCTGAAAGTCTTGGAAGTTTTTATAAAGAAAAACATACAGGTACTTTTGGAAAACTAGGAGCATTTTCTTTTAATGGAAATAAAATAATTACAAGTGGTGGAGGTGGTATTATTGTAACGGATGATGCGAATCTAGCTAAAAAGGCTAAACATCTAACTACAACAGCTAAAGTTCCTCATCCTTTTGAATATGTACATGATGAAATTGGATTTAACTATAGAATGCCAAATTTAAATGCTGCTTTGATTGTTGCTCAATTAGAGCAATTAGATACTTTTTGTAATAATAAAAAAGAATTAGCTTTAGAATATGAAAGTTTTTTTAAAGATATAGAAGATATAGATTTTATAAAACAACCTAAGAATTCTATTTCTAATTATTGGTTACAGGCAGTAATCCTAAAAGATTCAAAAAAAAGAGATGAATTTTTAGAGTATACAAATAAGAATGGCGTTATGACTAGACCCATTTGGAAATTGATGAATGAATTAGAGATGTTTAAAGATTCTCAATCAAGTGAATTAACTAACTCAAAATACTTAGAGCAAACAGTTGTAAATATTCCAAGTAGTGTAATATTATGAAAGAAAAAATTGTTTTAATTGGTGGTGGTGGACATTGTCATAGTGTTATTGATGTAATAGAACAAGAAAATAAATATGAAATTATTGGTATTATTGATAGAGAAGAACTTGTTGGGAAAAAAGTTTTAAGTTATGAAATAATAGCATGTGATGATGATTTGAATGAAATATTTAAAATTTGTAAAAATGCAGTAATTAGTATTGGTCAAATTCAATCAAGTGTTCTAAGAACAAAAATATTTAATAATTTAAAAGAAATTGGATTTAATTTACCAGTTATTATTTCACCTATTGCTTATGTCTCAAAATATTCTGTGATTGAAGAAGGTAGCGTTATACATCATCATGCATTAGTTAATGCAAATGCAAAGATAGGGAAAAATTGTATCATTAATACAAAAGCATTAATTGAACATGATACGATAATTGAAGACTATTGTCATATATCAACTGCTTCAGTTATAAATGGTGGGGTTACTGTTAAAAAAGGAAATTTTTATGGAAGTAATGCAACATCAAAACAAGAAATAGTTATTGATAGTTTTATAAAAGCGGGGAGTCTAGTCAAATGAGTGTATTTATAATCGCAGAAGCAGGCGTTAATCACAATGGTTCTATTGAATTAGCAAAGAAGTTAATTGATGTAGCCGTAGAATCTGGTGTTGATGCAGTTAAATTTCAAACTTTTAAAACAGAAAACTTAGTATCAAAAAATGCTCAGAAGGCAGACTATCAGAAAGAAACAACTTCGGAAAAAGAATCACAATTTGATATGATTAAAAAACTAGAATTAGATGTTAATACACATAACGATTTAATTTCATATTGTAATAGCAAGAATATTATGTTTTTATCTACACCTTTTGACCACGATAGTATTGATTTATTAAATAACTTAGGTTTAGAAATATTTAAAATCCCAAGTGGAGAAATTACAAATTTACCATATTTAAGACATATTGGTAGTTTGAATAAAGAAGTTATTCTATCAACTGGTATGGCTGATATTGGTGAAATAGAAGATGCCTTGGATATTTTAGTTTCGTCTGGAACTAAAAAAGATAACATTACTATTTTACATGCAAATACTATGTATCCAACTCCTATGGAAGATGTTAATTTAAAAGCTATGACTACAATTGGAAATACATTTGATTCTAAATATGGTTATAGTGACCATACTTTAGGTATTGAAGTTGATATTGCAGCTGTTGCAATGGGGGCTAGTTGTATAGAAAAGCATTTTACATTAGATAAAAATATGGAAGGTCCTGATCATAAAGCTAGCTTGGAACCAAGTGAATTGATTTCTATGGTAAAAGCAATTAGGAATATAGAGTTAGCTTTGGGTAGTAGTATTAAAAAATCTTCAAATAGTGAACGACCAAATATGAAAATTGCTAGAAAATCAATTGTAGCTAACTGTGAAATAAAAAAAGGCGAAATTTTATCTGAACAAAAATTAGCTATTAAGCGACCAGGTGATGGAATAAGTCCTATGCGATGGGATGAAATAATTAATTCAATAGCACAAAAAAACTATAATAAAGATGAGCTAATATGAAAAAAGTTTGTATTGTAACTGGCACTAGAGCAGAATATGGTCTTTTGTATTGGTTAATGAAAGAGATAGATTTTGACAGAGAATTAGAATTGCAGATTATAGTTACTGGGATGCATTTGAGCCCTGAATTTGGATTAACATACAAAGAGATTGAAAAAGAATTTGTAATTAATAAAAAGATAGAAATGCTATTATCTTCTGATACGCCTATTGGTATTTCTAAATCAATGGGATTAGCCCAAATTTCATTTACAGAAACTTATGAAGATTTGAAGCCTGATATTATAGTTTTATTAGGAGATAGATATGAGATTTTTTCGGCTGCCAGTACTGCTTTAATTTTAAATATACCTATTGCACATCTTCATGGTGGAGAGACTACAGAAGGTGCCTTTGATGAAGCATTAAGACATAGTATAACAAAAATGAGTCATCTTCATTTTACTGCTGTAGAAGAATATAAAAATAGAGTAATTCAATTAGGTGAAAATCCATCAAGGGTATTTAATGTAGGTGGACTAGGGATTGATAATATTAAGAAATTAAAATTATTGTCAAAAGAAGAATTTGAAGAATCAATAGATTTTAAACTGAATAAGAAAAATATGCTTGTAACTTTTCACCCTGTAACTTTAGAAAGTAGTACGGCAAAAGAGCAATTCCAAGAATTACTTAATGCTCTTGACGAATTAGAAGATACAACAATTATTTTTACAAAAGCAAATAGTGATACAGATGGAAGAATAATTAATGAAATGATAGATTCTTATGTATCTAATAATTCATTAAAGGCTATAGGTTTTATATCATTAGGACAAATCAGGTATTTATCTGCATTACAATATATTGATGCTGTTGTAGGAAATAGTTCAAGTGGATTACTTGAAGCTCCAAGTTTTAAAATTGCAACAATAAACATTGGAGATAGACAAAAAGGTAGAATAAAAGCAGAAAGTGTATTTGACTGTTTACCAATAAAAGAAAATATATACAAATCATTTATGGAAATTTATAAAAAAGAGTTTAAAAATAAATTGTTAACTTTGGAAAACCCTTATGGTAATGGTGGCGCAAGTAAAAAAATAAAAGAAGTGATAAAAAATATAAAATTAGAAAATATAATTAAAAAATCTTTTTATGATCTAAAGGATTCTCTTTGACTAACTATAAAAAAGTTTTATTAAAAACAACATCAACAATAAAAGAAGCCTTAACAGTTATAAATTCTGGAGCTATGCAAATAGCATTAGTAATTGATGATGATGAAAAATTATTAGGAACTTTAACTGACGGTGATATAAGAAGAGCTCTGATAAATGATTTTGCATTAAGTACTACTATCGAAACTATAATTTCAAAAAATCCAATAGTCTGTAATATTGAAGATACAAAAGAAAAAATATTAGAAATAGCAGTTTCTAAAAAATTATATCAGATACCTATTGTTGATAATGAAGGCAAATTAGTAGGTATAAAAGAAGTTGACGAGTTATTAAAGCCTAATACTAAACCTAATAAAGTTGTATTGATGGTTGGAGGATTAGGAAGTAGACTTAGACCTTTAACTGAAAACATTCCAAAACCAATGCTTAAAGTTGGTAATAAACCTATTCTTGAAACTATAATATCAAATTTTAAAAAATATGGTTTTACTAATATTGTACTTAGTGTAAGTTACAAAAAAGAAATCATAGAAGAATATTTTAAAGATGGATCTGATTTTGGAGTAAATATAGAATATATTTATGAAGAAAAAAGAATGGGTACTGCAGGTGCATTGAGTTTAATGAATGATATTTTAAAAGAGCCATTTTTTGTAATGAATGGAGATTTACTTACAAATATAAATTTTGAACACATGATTGATTATCACATTGAAAATCTTTCAGTTGGAACAATGGGTGTTAGAGAGTATGATTTTCAAGTTCCTTATGGTGTTGTTAATACAGATGGAATTAATATTAAAAGTATAGAAGAAAAGCCTGTACACAATTTTTTTGTTAGTGGAGGAATATATATATTAAACCCGGAAGTTTTGAGGTTTATTAGTAAAGATGTTTTTTTTGATATGCCGACACTTTTTGAGAATCTTATTGCCGAAGGAAATAAAATAATATCTTTTCCAATTAAAGAATATTGGCTTGATATTGGAAGAGTTGAAGAATATGAAAAAGCAAATGCTGAATATCATAAGGTGTTTTGATTGAATGTTTTAATTATTGGTTATGGTTCTATAGGAAAAAGACATGAATCTGTTTTAGAAGAATTTAATGAGGTTTCAAATATAGATATTGTAACAAAGCAAATTATTAATAATAAAACAACTTTTAGATGTTTAGAGGATATTCCATATTTAGAAGCTGTCTCTTATACACATCTGACGCTGCCGACGAAGAGGATAGTGTAGA
>CAJXPH010000060.1 GCA_913057765.1 uncultured Campylobacteraceae bacterium | reverse complement strand
TACACTATCCTCTTCGTCGGCAGCGTCAGATGTGTATAAGAGACAGGGATTATTCTTTAAACAAATCCTAAAACCTTTTTGTTAAACTACTTTACTTTAATTTGGAGAAATGAATGTTTACAGAAGTTATTACACCTAGATTTTTAGAAACGGATGCATTAGGGCATATAAACAATAATACATATGGAGTGTGGTTTGAAGCTGCACGAGACGAATTTTTCCGTATATTTGTTCCTGATTTAGATATAAAAAAATGGAATCTTGTTATTGCACATAGTTCTTTTGATTTTTTAAAAGAAGTATTTTTTGGAAAAGATGTAATTATTAAAACAGGTATTTCAAAAATTGGAAACTCTTCTGTTGACTTAACTCATTCTGTTTATCAAAATGGTAAGTTATGTACAATAGGAAAAGGAATAATGATTCATTATAATTTAGAGACAAAAAAATCTATGGCTATTCCTGAGCATATTAGATATGAACTTGAAAAACATATGTTTACAAGTTCTTGGCCTGCTACTTTATCTGAGTTAGAGATTATAGAAAATAGTTAAATAAAAATTTGAAAAAGGTATAAAAAATATGAATAATATAGTTTTAGTAGTAAAAATAAAAGTAAAAGAAGAGTTTGTTGAAGAAGTGTATACCTTTATGAAAGCTCTACATAAATTAACACATGAATTAGACGCTGGATGTATTCAGTATGATTTACATAAAGTAAAAGAACAAGATGGAGAATTTTGTTTTATTGAAACTTGGGAAAATCAAGAATCTTTAGATGCGCATATGGAAAAAGATCACTTTAAACACTTCATGGAATTTACTGATGGTAAAATTGAAGATATGAAAATAGATTTCTTAGAAAAGTATGCAGAGAAAAAATAGATATAATAAGAAAAAAGGTTAGCAATGATTCCTCCTGATAATAGTAGTATTATTACAACAATATCAACTCTTATAGAACTATCTGTTGCTCCTGTTTTTTTATTAGCAGGGGTTGCAGGTTTACTTAATGTTTTTATTGGAAGATTAACACGAATCATTGATAAGTTAGAAAGAATAGATAGATTAGATACTTCAAAAAGTAGAGATACAAAAGATATTCTAAAAAGAAGAGCTTTTCTAGTTATGCGTATGCAAAATACTAACTTAGCAATCTTCTTTTGTACAGCTACGGGATTAATGGTTGCTTTAGTTATTTTAACTATTTTTTTTAGTGCTTTATTATCATTTAGTGGTGAAACTTTTATTTCTATATTGTTTATTTTGGCAATGTTTTTTTTAATTATAGCTTTGCTTTTATTCTTACGAGAAATTTACTTTACTACTTCATATATAAAAACAAAGAAATTAGATACTTATTCATGAAGGTTTAATTGAATATGGAATGGTTAACAAAAACTCTTATTTCACATAGAGGTCTTCATGACGGATTTCATGTTCCAGAAAACTCTCTTTTAGCTTTTGAAGAAGCAATAAAAAAAGGTTATAGTATTGAACTTGATGTTCGTATTACAAAAGATAATCAAGTTGTAGTTTTTCATGATAAAAATTTAAATAGATTATCAAATATTAATAAAAAAATCCGACATATGACTTTTGATGAATTGAAAGAAGCAAGATTATATGGTACTGAAGAAAAAATTCCTTTACTCAAAGATGTTCTAACTTTAATTGATTGTAGAGTCCCTCTTCTAATTGATATAAAAGATTATGGAGAAGTTGGTATCTTTGAAGAACAAATTTATAATGTATTAAAAGATTATAAAGGTAAATTTGCTATTTGTTCGTTTAATCCTAGTGTTGTATCTTGGTTTAGAAAAAATCAGCCTAATGTAAAAAGAGGTTTTATTTTTGGTGATTTAGAAAAGGTTGAAATCAAATTTCATAATCTTATTTTTTTATATAGGTATTTAACATTAAAACCAGACTTCATATCTTTGGATTATAATCTACTTAGTAATTTTATAATAAATATTTGTAAATCTTTTAAAGTTCCTTTAGTTACATGGACTATCAAAACAAAAGACAATGCTTTAGAAGTGATTGATAAAGTAGATAATATTATATTTGAAGGCTTTGAACCAAAAGATTTGGCTCTAGAAAAAGATAGGTTCTAAAACTCATCTTTTTCATAGTATTTATTTACTCCGTTAAAACCTTCTAAAAAGTATAAAAAGAAAGTAATCTCTTCAACTTCTTCTTCTGATATCTTACCTTTCATGCTAGGCATAGTATCAAAGTGTCTAATTACACCAGGAAGACAGATAGTTTTTGCTTTGTCTGGATTATTTATATAGTCTTTTACAAAGTCTGTTGTTTCCATTAAATGGAATTCTATATCATCTTTACTTCCTATTTGTTGTTTTAATCTAAATGATATTTCATTTCCTGTGGGAGCTTTTAAATTTAATAGTTTGTTATCTTCTTCTATAAAATTTTTCATTAGTAGAGGAATTGGCATAGATTTAACATGACATTGACTACATTTGTTTTCAAAGATCTTTTCGCCATTTTCATAGCGTTCTTTGTCAAATTCTTCAGGAAGTGCGAAAAGCGAACTAATAAGTAAGATAATTAAAAATAGAATCTTCATGATTTCTCCTTGTGTGAAGATAAGTTTGTATGCTATTGTAATTCTACAATAGCTTCTTTACCACCATATCCATGAACTAAATCATGAGCTCTTATTATTACGGAATTTGTATTTTTAGGGATTTTCACATTAGAAATACTTCTTGTAAAAGGTTGTTCATCCACATGAGGATGATGAAGTACTCTTGTTGCTATGATTTTTTTATCAAGTGTTAATATCTCATATCTATTTGCAAAATGTTTCCATCCTGTATCTTCATGTCTAATGGTTACAAAAAAAGTGCATTTATTATATTCTGAACATATAGATTTCACTTTTATTACATCTGCTTTATTTGCATAGAGTGAAGCACTTAAAAACATACTTAGAATGATAAGTAAACGTAACATTTAAATCCTTTGAGAAATATATTAATAAATTATAATAAAAAGAGGATAATTTAAACTTAGATTTTCAATATAATATTTTTCTACAAAATAAAATGTCTTGTAAATGTCTCAATTTTTTTATAAAATAACAAACTTGCTACTTAATTTCACACTAAATTGATGAATAATAAGCTAGAATAATCAGAAATATAAATAAAGATTACATATGAGCACAGAAAAAAAAATACTTTTTTTATTGTTAGCATTGATTATTCTGATTATTACGTGTGTATTTACCCATGTAGATGACTTTAAAGTAGATGAAAATACTATTGTTAAAACATCAGTAGAATCTGATTCTCCTTCAATTCTTAGTGCAATTACAGAAAAAGTGAAATCATTTATTTCTCCTGTTGAAGAAGAAATTACTCAAGAAAAAGTAGTTCAAGAAGAAGTTCCTGTTGTTGAAAAAATAGAAGAACCTGTAAATCTTGAGAAGAAACCTGAGAATGAAGCTATTCAAGATGAAATAACAGATGAAAATAAAACACCTGAAGAAAGTGTTGTAGCTACTGAAAGTAGTGATGAAACAAATACAGAGCAATCAACACAGAAAACTGAAGATGTAGTTGTTGAAGAAGAAAAAGTAGAAGAACCTATTGTTCCACTAATTACTACAGATGAAAGATATAATAGAATTGGTGATGAAAAAAATATTGAAGATTTATCTAAAGAGGCGCAACTTCTTCAAATTAAAATGAGTGAGTTTGTAAAAGAAAATCCTATTATTTTTAAAAGAGGAAGTAACAAGATTACAAAATCTAGTAATAGGTCAATTAAATCTGTAGTAGAAGCTTTAAAAGAGTTTCCAAATATGAAAATTGAAGTTGCCGGACATACTGATTCAATTGGAGCAGCTAAGTTAAACAAAGCCATCTCAGAACAACGAGCAATAAGTGTTAAGAAACGACTTGTTTATTATGGTGTAGAACCAAGTAGAATAAAAGCAAGAGGTTATGGTGAAGATATTCCATTAGTTAAAAATAGTAAAAATGGATATTCTAAGATAAATAGAAGAGTAGAATTTAACATAGTTGAGGAATAAGAAGTGATAGAAATAGCATCTCAAATAGTAATTTGTTTAGTAATTGCAGCATTTATAGGTTTTTTAATTGGCTTTTTATTAGGCCGTGTTTTCAGTGGAGATAGAACTACAATTTTTAATAGTAATAATGCCGCTTCCTATGGAGCAGTTCAAGCAAACATATATAATAAACCTCTTATTAGAAGTTCTCCAAGACCTATGGGGAAAGATGATCTTCACGAGATTGAAGGTATTGACAGAGAATTAGAATTAAAACTTAATGAATTAGGAATTTACCACTTTGACCAAATTGCAAAATGGAATGCAAAAAATTGCCATTGGGTTGAAGAATATTTCACTTTAGAAGATAATCAAGTAAAAGAAGCAAATTGGATAGAACAAGCTCAAGGTCTATCAAAAATTTAAAGCTTTAGTTTAAGACCTTATTTTCAAAAAGATTTTTTACGCAAATATCTATCATTTCATAAACTTTATCAAAACCCTCAAACCCATCAAAAAAGTATGGGTCAGGGATATCTTTACCTTCACATCCAAAATCACCAAGTTTTAAAGGATTTTCACATCCTAACTCTTTTAAGTCTCTAACATTATTATCATCAAGTCCAATAACTAAATCAAAGTTTTTAAAATCACTTTGCTTTACAAGTTGTGCTCTTTGTAAAGAGATATCTACTTCATTTTGTAAACCTATTTTAATAGAATCTGGACATGGAGTCTCCCCTATATGCCAACTACCTGTTCCTGCACTTTCTATTGTTAAATCTAGATTGTATTCTTTTGCATATTTTTGTGCAATTCCTTCAGCAAGTGGAGATCTACAGATATTTCCTAAACATACAAAGATAATTGATTTTACTTCCATTTTTTTTCTAGTCCTATATCAATATATTTTCTAACTTTTTTAACTTCTTCTATATTCATTTCATGAGAAATTATCTCTTTAGAATCATCTCTTATCTCTTCACCCCAAGGAGTAATAATACCACTACTTTTTGCCATGTTATCATCAGCACTATTTGCAGCTAAGACATAACATTGATTTGCAACAGCAAGTGCTTTTGTCATTGTTTCATAGTGATTTTTTCTTTTTGCTCCCCACATAGATGGGTTTAAAATTAAATCTGCACCTAAAACTTTTAACCAATATTGAGGGAATCTAATTTCAAAACAAATAAGAACTGCAACTTTCATTCCATTAATATCTAAAATCTTCATATTATCAATTTCCCCACTTTGAAAATGTTCTGGTTCATTTCCTAATGGAAATAATCTATGTTTTGATTGAACGTGAATTATTTCTTTATTGTGAAAAATATAGAGAGTATTAAAAAATCCAAGTTCTTGTTTTTCAATGAATGTAATAGTAATAGTTTTATTTTTTGATAGTTTCTTTATCTTTTTAATTGCTTTTGTTGCAAATTGTGATGCTTCGTCCATTCTTTCATAACAAAATCCTGTAAGACAAAGTTCAGGAGCTAAAATAAAAGAGTTATCTTCACATGAGGTGATTAACTCTTTTATGTGTTTTAGATTTTGTTTAAAATCTTGGCTGGTCTTAGTTTGTAGTGCTACTAAGTTCATGTTTAGCCATTGCAATTAAATTGTTTAATTTCTCTTCATATAACTTTGCATTTTCTTCAATTGTTGATTCAAATCTTGTTACAAGAACTGGTGTAGTATTTGAGGCTCTAACTAATCCCCAACCTTGATTAAATATAACTCTAACCCCATCAACATCAATGATATCAACAATCTTTGGAAAATCAGCAGGTGGATCTTCAAGAAGTTTTTTTAGTTTATCAATTAATAAAAATTTCTCTTCTTCTGTTGTTTCAACTTTTATCTCTTCTGTTGAAAAAGTTTTAGGTAGTGCATCGATTTCTTTATCAATATCCATTTTGTTATAAATTAATTCAAGTAGTCTAAATGTTGCATATATAGCATCATCAAAACCAAAATATCTATCATTGAAGAAAATATGTCCAGATACTTCCGCTGCTAAGTCTGCATTCACTTCTTTTAATTTTACTTTTAAATTTGAGTGACCTGTTTTGTACATAATGGCAGTACCAGATTCATTGATTAAATCATACATAACTTGTGTACATTTAACTTCTCCAACGATTGTTGGATTATCCATAGTTTTTGCAAAAAGTATGGCCATAATATCACCTTTTACATTGTGCTTTTTAGTCAAAAATGCAATTCTATCTGCATCTCCATCATAAGCAAAACCATACTCATAATCACCTTCTAATGCTTTAATAATATCTTTTAAGTTTTTTTCATCACTTGGGTCTGGATGGTGATTTGGGAAATTTCCGTCTGGTTCACAAAATAATCCATCATAGTTTAATTCTAATTTATCTAATATAGTTGTTAGAACAGTATCTGCAACACCATTTCCACAATCAATCATAAATTTTTGAGGCATGGCTTTTAAGTGTGAGAATTCTTTTACTATATAATCAATATATAAAGATTTTACATCTATTTTATGGTTTTTATCATTGTCTTCAATAATTACATTGCTTGCAATTATTTCATCACCTAGGGCATATATATCTTCACCAAAGAAAGGTTTTTTATCTATTGTAATTTTAAAGCCATTATAGTTACTTGGGTTATGACTTCCTGTAATCATAACTGAAGCATTAGGTTGGATTGTTTTTCCCTCTATTTGGAAAGTTTGATAGTTACCAAAGTAATTTACTCCCGTTGCAACCATATCCATATTTAAAACAGTACATCCTGCCTTGTTAAATCCACTTGCAAGATAAGAGAATAGCTCAGGAGAATGAGTTCTTGCATCGTAACCAATAGCTACATATGATTCATCTTTAAATTTTTCGTAAACTTTTTGTCCTAAAAAGTATCCGATAAGTTTTACAGATTCACTATTTAATTCTTCTCCAACAATACCTCTAATATCGTACTCTCTAAAAATTGATTTATTTACCATTTTGACCCTTGTTTAATGTTCATGACTATGATTTTTGCGAATTATATCACAACTATGATTATTTTCTAGTTCTAAAAGTGCTTCTTTTTTATCTAGCCCACCTGCATATCCACCAAGCTTCCCACCTGTTTGTATTACTCTATGGCAAGGAATAATTATACTAATCATATTTTTGCCATTTGCACTTCCTACTGCTCTTGATGCATTAGGATTTTTTAAAAGTGTTGCCTCTTCTTTATAAGAAATTGTTTCAGCATAAGGAATTGCCATTAGAACTTTCCAAACACTTTGTTGAAAAGAAGTTCCTACTAGTTGTAAGGGAACTGTAAAATCCCCTCTTTTCCCTTCGAAATATTCATTCATTTCTTTTTGTAGACATTCAAAGTATTTATTATGTGCAGGTATTGCCTCTGCTTTAAAGAATTCTTGTACTCTTTGTATTTGATCTTCAAGATTTTTTTGCCCAAAGAAACTAAGTAGACATATTCCTTTATTTGTTGCTGCACAAAACATATCCCCTAGAGGTGTTTTAATAACAGTAGTAGCAATAATGTTTTTTTTAATAGCTTTGTATTCTCTCATGAAAATCCTTTAATAAGAGAGGATTTTAACATAAAGAAATTAAGATATAATATTAAATGCTAAATGATATAAATAAAAATATAAAAATCTTATATGTAGAAGATGATGATATTACTAGAGAAAATGGAATAGAGTATTTAGAAAACTATTTTGAAAAAATATATGAAGCTTGCGACGCAATAACTGCGCTTAAACTATATGAAACAGTAAGTCCTGATATTATAATTACAGATATTCAAATGCCAAAATTAAATGGATTAGAGTTTGTAAAAAGAATTAGACAAAAAGACAAAAAAGTACAAGTTATTATAATAACTGCTTTTTCGGATAAAGATTATCTATTTAAAGCAATAGAATTACAGTTAGTAAAATACTTAATAAAACCTATTAAAGAGAAAGAGCTTGAAGAAGCATTGTTCTTATGTGTAGATAGTATAGAAAATGATAGTTCAAATATTATAAAACTAGATGATAACATCCTTTTTGATATGTATAACAAAATACTTTTAATAGATGAAGAGATAGTTAAACTAAGAACAAAAGAACTTCTGCTTTTAGAATTACTACTTAAAAATAGGAATAGGTATGTGACTTATATTGAGATAGAAAATATAGTCTGGTTTGATAGTGCTATGAGTAAAGATGCTTTAAAAACTGTTATGAAAAATTTGAAATCTAAACTTCCAAAAGATTTAATATTAAACTTGTCAGGCACTGGGTATAAAATTGAATTATGATTTAACTATGATTCTATTATATGGAATAACTTTTGGAATAGTTCTTATGACTATTGTATATACATTTATTCGATATGTATATTCTAAGGAAATGATTTATATATCTTATGGTTTTATGCAGATATTTTCTTTAGTATATATCTTTTCATATAGTAAACTATTTGAAGTCTCAAATGTTTTACAGGAGTTATCTTTAGTTCTTGCAACTTTGTGTGCGGTTGTCTTTGCAATAGGCTTTTATGAAGGAAAGTTTTTTCCTAAAATTACAAATATAAAAGAGTTACTTTTTAATACTTTTCTTTTAAATGTAGTTATTCTAACAGCTTTTTATCATTACATGCTTTTTGAATATTTACCATATACAATTATTTATGCAATTTTATTCATATCCGTTATATTTAATTTAAAGCAAGGTTTTAAGCCAACTGTCATTTATGTGGTAGGTTGGTCTATTTTCTGTTTTTTACTCTTTGTGTTTGATTTTAAAGACTACTATGCACTAAAAGGATATATGGATATAGTTTTAGTCGCATTTGCCATTGAGGCAATGCTTTTTACTCTATCTGTATCATATAAATATAGTACTCTACAAGTACAATCAAAGAGTTATGAAAATATGCTTTTACAACAATCTAGATTGGCAAAAAGTGGAGAAATGATTGCAAATATTACTCATCAGTTTAGACAACCATTAAACAATATTTCATATATTTTAATAAATATGAGAAAAAGATTTCAAAAGAAGAACCTTGATGAGGTATATTTTGAAAGAAAAGTAAATCAAGCAAATGAGCAATTAGAATTTCTATCAAAAACAATTGAAGACTTTAAAGAATTTTACGACCCTACAAAAGAGAAAGAAGATTTTGAAGTAAAAGATGCAATTGAAAATTCTTTGACAATATTAAGTGCAGATTTAAAGAAAAGAAATATAGAGATTGAACTAACTTTTCATATAAACGAAAATATACAAATTTTTGGAATAAAAAATGAACTTTCACAAGTAATCTTAGCTCTTCTTTCGAATGCAAATGACGCTTTGAAGGATATAGAAAACCCATATATTAAAATAGATGTAAGTTCTAATAATGCTGAGGTAATAATTGTTGTAAAAGATAATGCAGGAGGAATAAAAAAGAAGAATCTACAAAAGATATTTGAACCATACTTTTCGACAAAAGATAAAGGGACAGGTATTGGTCTTTATTTAGTAAAATTAATTGTTGAAGAGAGTTTTGAAGGTAAGATAATTGTTGAGAATCAAGAAGAGGGAGCAGTATTTACTCTCTCTTTTGAAAAATCTATTTAATTAAATCATTCCTAGGATAGATAAATGATATCTCTTTAGTAAGTTTTATCTCTTTATCCTCTTTTGCATAAGCGATAATCTTTAACTTTAATGCACTGTCTTTTGTATCAGATAAAAATAGTTTCTTTTTAGTCTCTATAAGTAATACTGTTTTTATTCTTTTTGAAGGCTCTATTTTTTTCTCTTTAAATCTTTTTATTTTAAAGTTTTCATTATCCTCTAACTTTATATTAAAAGTGTATGTTTTTTTACTTGTATTATGAATAGTTAGAACATAATTGTTTCTTACTTGGCCATCTTCTTGAACTTTATATAAGTTTGTTGTTTTATTAACGTTTACTAAAAAATGTTCTTTTTTAGAACCAAAAAATCCTGCAAGGGCTATACATAAAACTAAACAAGCCATGTATATAATATTTCTTGTTGAAAAAACAGACTTAATATTCTTTTTTATAACGCCATTAGTACTTCCCCAAGAGATAAGTGATGGTTTTCCTAATTTTCCCATAACTGTACTACATGCATCAGAACATTCTAAACAGTTGATACATTCAACTTGTAAACCTTTTCTAATATCAATATGTGTAGGACAAACTCTTACACAAGCCTCACATGTTGTACATTCTTGATTCCCTGCCCACTGTTTAACATCAAAGATAGATTTTGCTCCATTTTCATAAATATCTCCACCCCGATTTGTATCATAAACAATTTGTTTTGTGTCATCATCATATAAAACTGATTGAATTCTAGAGTAAGGGCAAACATATGTACAGAAATTTTCTTTCATAAAAACAATATCATAAAATAAAAAAACGGCTATTGATATAATGAACATATATAAAAAGAAATGCTCTTTTGGATCTTGAATATAAATTATAAAGTCTTCTGGTGCAACAAAATATAACATGAAGTTGATTGAGATAACAACACAAAGGATTGCCCAAAGAATTAATGATATGTATTTTTTAATCTGGTTTGATGTTTTATTATAATCTATATCTTTTTGTTTATTTTTAATTCTTCTTAGGTCTAGAATAGTAGTTTCTATTAAATCTCTATAGATTACTCTAAATATAGTTTGGGGACAAGCCCATCCACACCAAACTCTTCCGAGTATTGCGGTCATTGCAAAAATACCAATAAATAAAAACATAAGTAAAAATGGCATTACATATAATTCATTCATATTGAAAACTACACCTAATAAGTGAAATTGTAGTTTGTCAAATGATAATAAAAGCATATGGTTTCCATCTATTTTTATAAATGGAATAGCAATTGTAAATATAGTTATTAAAGCATATGTAATATATCTCTTTTTTGAATAATTCATAATCTCTCCTTGATTTTGACTAGTTTATATTTTTTTGGTGTTCATTTAGTGGTATAAAAAATACTTTGATGATTTTATTGCTATTTAGATATAATTTTTCAATTTAAAAAGGATTTTTTATGATTGAATTAACAAGTTTATATATGTTTATAGCTGCCTCTTTTCTACTGTGTTTAGCCCCTGGTCCTGATAATATTTATGTTTTAACACAAGGAATGACAAAGAGTAAAAAAGCCGCAATTATTACAACGTTAGGACTAACTACAGGTCTTATTATTCATACAAGTGCTGCAGCTTTTGGTATCTCTGTAATTTTTCAAACTTCAGAAGTAGCTTTTAATATTGTAAAATACGTTGGTGCAGCATATTTAATTTATATTGCATATCAAGCTTTTAAACATAGAAATGAAGCTCTTGATTTAAGTGTGCAAAATTCTAGTAGTGAACTTAAAAAACTTTATGTAAAAGGGTTTATTATGAATATCTTAAATCCAAAAGTATCTATTTTCTTTTTAGCTTTCCTTCCTCAATTTGTAACTCCAGCAAATGGTAACATCCCTCTACAAATGGTTATATTAGGGCTTGTATTTATGATTATGACTATTGTTGTCTTCTCTTCTATTGGAATTGCAGCAAACATGTTAAGTTCAAAATTATTAGAAAAACCAAGTATTGTAAAATATATGAATATTTTAACTTCTTTTGTTCTTGTAAGTTTAGGCCTTAAATTAGCACTTTCTTCAAGATAATAAACACTTCATAACTTCTTTAATTATTAAGGAATATAATTAGGTATAAGGAAAAGGAGAAGATATGAATAAGTTAAAGATTGGTTTAATTGTTTTCTTAATTGTAAGTGTTACTTCGCTCTTTGCAGATATGAAAAGATATGAAGTAAAATCAGGTGAAATTCAATATGAAATTAGTGGTAGTGGCACGATGATAGGGGTTACTACTGAAATTTCTGGTAGCAGTTCTTTATTTTTTAAAGACTATGGAAGAATTGAGTTAAATAAAGAGAGAATTGTCCAAGAGATGATGGGTCAAAAAGAGATTTCTGAGGATATTGTAAAAATTGACGGTGACATTGTTTATAGTGTTGATTTAGAGGAAAATGTAATATATAAACAAAAAATGCCTGATGATTCAAAAGATGCTGTTTTAAAAACTAAAGGTGCAAAATCTCTTGAATCACTTGGAGGTAAAAAAATAGGAACTGAAAAAGTTGCTGGATATAACTGTGATATCTGGGAATTAAGTGGTGTTAAAATGTGTTTATATAAAGGCGTTCCTTTAAAAACTGAAACAAATACTATGGGCGTAGTTCAAAGTAAAATTGCAAAAAGCATTAAATTTAATATCTCTATTGATAACAATAAATTTAATCTTCCTGATTATCCAATTAAGTCTATGAGTGATAAGATGAAAGAAAATCAAAAACAAATGGAAGAGCAAATGAAAAATATGAGTCCTGAACAAAAGAAAATGATGCAGGATATGATGAAAAATATGGGTGGAATGTTTGGTAAATAGGATAGGAATAAAATCCTATCTTATTTGGTTTCTATCTGCTCATTGTAGTGCTTAATAGTATTTACAAAGCCATTATATAAACTGTGCTTTTGTAAGTTTGAAAAGTTTATATCAATTTTTTTATAGTCTAATTCTTTTATAGTATTGTTTTTTTTATTTGCTGTCACAACTTTCATACCATACTCTCTTGCAAGAATTCCTAATATGGAATCATCTGAAAAAGTCATAAATTCATTTTGAGATAGATCTTTTTCTATACCATTTTTTGAAAATTCTAAATACAGTGACTGTCTCTTATACACATCTGACGCTGCCGACGAAGAGGATAGTGTAGATCT
>CAJXPH010000059.1 GCA_913057765.1 uncultured Campylobacteraceae bacterium | reverse complement strand
GAGATCCTCTCTGGTCTCGTGGGCTCGGAGATGTGTATAAGAGACAGCTACAGAATTAAATGACTATTCAAATAAAGATAAAATTGATAATTGTAAAAGATTTTTCAAAACCAATAAAAATGACTATGCCTATGGTGACGAATTCTTAGGGATAAAAGTTCCTGATATTAGAAAAGTAGTTAAAAAATATTTTTTAGATATTTCTTTTGAAGATATAGAAAAATTTCTTTATTCAAAATACCATGAATACCGAATGTTTGCTCTTTTAGTTTTAGTCTATAAATATAAAACAAAGAGATTTACAAGTGATGAACAAAGAGAAGAGATTTTTAATTTTTATATTAAAAATATTAGACAAATAAACAATTGGGATTTAATAGATGTAACTTGTCCTCATATTGTAGGAGTTCATTTATTAAATAAAGATAGAACTATTCTTTATAAACTTGCAAAATCAAATGATTTATGGAAAAAAAGAATTTCTATAGTTAGTACATTTGCTTTCATAAATAATAAAGAGTATAACGATACATTAAAAATTGCAGATATTCTTCTTCATGATAAACATGATCTTATTCATAAAGCTGTAGGATGGGCAATAAGAAATGTTGGAATAAAAGATTTAGACACAATGTTAAGCTTTTTGAACCCAAGATATAAAAATATGCCAAGAACAATGTTAAGGTATTCAATAGAAAAACTTGACGAAGACTTAAGACAAAAATATCTTAAAGGACTAATTTAAATTATAATATGAAACAAGAAACATTTACAAAAATTTTCACACATAAGAAATTGTCATTTTTAGAACTTAGGTATTCAAATAATACAAAACACTATAAAGAACATATCCATGATACTTTTTCTATAGGAATAAATCTTGAAGATAAAAGTATTTATACAAATAAAGATAAGAAATATGACTTAGATATAGGAATGATTGCTATTGTAAATCCAAATGACATTCACTCTTGTAACCCAATTTTAAAAACTCCAAATCTATATTATATGATGTATTTAGATGAAAAGTGGTGTTATGGTATTCAAAAATCTATTTGTGATGAAGTTAATAACTTTAAAACATTTCCTAAAGATATTTTACATGATAAAAAACTTTACAATAAATTTAAAAATCTTTGTGAGACTATCTTTAGTGAAATTACCTATTTTGAAAAAGAAAATGAACTAATAAATTTTTTTACAGAACTTTTTAGACCATACTTAAGAGAATCTATATCTAAAATAGACGACCCAATATTTGAGAAGACAATTGAATATTTGAAACAAAACTATAAAGAAAATATTTCTCTTGAAGAATTATCTAAAGAATTTGATTTAAATCCTTTTTATATAATAAGACTTTTCAAATCTCAAATAAATATGACGCCTCATGCATATTTACTAAATTTAAAAATAAATAGAGCAAAAGAGTTTCTCCAAGAAGGTATTTCCATAGTTGACACCGCCCTAGAGTGTGGATTTACAGATCAAAGTCATTTTCACAGAAATTTTTTGAAAATAGTAGCAACAACTCCAAGAGAATATCAACTCAATTTTGTACAATAATTAATTTCTAATTTCTTTTATACTTCCTTTTTAAAGGAAACAAATGGAAATTTATTTAACAGATTTTTTAGCTCTAGCACTTGCTCACTTCGTTGCACTATTAAGTCCTGGTGCTGATTTTTTTATAATACTTACAAACTCTTCAAAATATGGAAAACTAGCAGGAATAATAACTTCTATTGGAATTGCATTTGCAAATCTATTTTATATTTTACTTGCTCTTTTTGGAGTCACATTAATAAAAGACAATGAACTTATATTTACAACCATGAAGATTTTAGGTTCTTTATATTTAATTTATATTGGATACTTATTACTATTTTCTAAAAAAAGAGAACTATTTTCTAAAAAAATCGAAAGAAAAAAGACAAAAAGAGATATCTTCAAATACTTTAGTATTGGTTTTTTATCTGCAATTCTAAATCCTAAAAATTCTATATTTTACTTTACGATGTTTTCAATTTCAATTCAAAATGATACACCATTTTATCTAGAATCTTTTTATGCAACTTGGATGTTTTTAGCTGTTTTATCTTGGGATATATTTATTGTTTATCTTGTGACAAACAATAAAAGTCGTATATTTTTAGAAAAATATTCCAACTTTATAGAAAAAATATCTGGGATAATCCTTTTTATAATAGGTAGTTTAATAATTTTCAATAGTTTTTAAAAAATTTTACTATAATCTTATATAAAAAAATAAAAGGATTATTATGGCTATTGGATTTATTGGGTTAGGTAACCTTGGAACTGCGGTTGCACAAAGATTGACAGATATGGGTGAAGAGCTAAAAATTTATAATAGAACTAAATCAAAAGTAGAACATCTTGGATATAAAATTGTAGATTCACCAAAAAAACTAATAGAAGAGTGTGATATAGTTTTTATGTGTTTATTTGAATCAGATGCAGTTGAAAATATTTTAAGTATGGAAAATGGACTTTTAAGTGCAGATTTAGAAGGAAAAAATATCATTGACCTTACTACAAATCACTTTGACCAAGTATTAACATTTCATCAAAGAATTGAAGAAAAAGGTGGAAACTATTTAGAATCACCTGTTTTTGGTAGTGTTGCACCAGCTTTACAAGGACTTGTAACTATCGTGGCTTCTGGGAGGAAAGAGATTTACGAAGAATCTAAACCATTATTAGAAAAAATAGGTAAAGAAATCTTCTATCTTAAAGAGGAAGGACAAGCTTCTAAAATGAAACTTATCAATAATCTATGCCTTGGATCATTTATGGCTACACTAGCTGAATGTACTGCTTTAGGTGAAGCTTGTGATATAGAAAAACCAAAACTTTTAGAAATACTTGGAGTGGGTGGCGGTCAATCACTTGTTTTAAAAGCAAAAACTCAAAAACTAATTGATGAAGATTTTTCTGCACATTTTTCTAATAACGCTATTTATAAAGACTTACATACTTTACAAGGTTTAGCATATAGCTTAAAACAACCACTTTATACTGCAGCTGTACCAAAAGAACTTTTTGGAAAGATGAAAAAAGATGGAAAAGGTGAAGAAGACTTCTCTTCAATTTACCAATTATTCAAAGACTAATAGTTTATGTTAAAAGGTGTTATAACTCTCCTAATATTTCAATTTATAGGAGAGTGTTTTGTAAGATTTTTTGAACTTATTGTTCCAGGACCTGTTATTGGAATGGTTCTCCTACTTTTGTTTTTAATGATTAAAAAGAAAAGTTTTGAATCTCTTGATAATGCAGTATTTCTTCACTTAAGATATTTGCCACTTCTATTTATTCCTGCTGCTATGGGAATAATTACTCAAGCTGATACTATATCTAAAGAGTTTTGGGCAATTATTATATCGCTGTTTTGTGGAACTATTATAGCTTTAGCTTTTAGTGCAAAATTTATTGATATTTTAACTATTAGAAAAGAGCGAAAAAAGGTAAAGAATAATGAACTTTGATGCAGTAGTAGAGTATATAACTACAACACCAATGACTTGGTTAATATTGACTTTATCAGCATATAAACTTGGCATTATAATTTATGAAAAGACAAATAAAAACACTCTTTTACAGCCAATTATTATTGCTTATATTTCAATTATGACTGCACTTTTAGTAAGTGGTTATTCTTATGCAAAGTATTTTGAATCTGTTGAAATAATTCATTTCTTTTTAGGACCAGCAACTGTCGCACTTGCCTTGCCTTTATACAATAATTTAAAACATATAAAAGCGATTTTTTGGCCAATAGTTTTAACACTATTTATTGCTGGAACATTTTCAATTATTGTAGCTCTTGGATTACTTTGGATTTTAGATGCACAAATAAGCACTATATTATCAATGGCTACAAAGTCAATTACCGCTCCAATTGCAATTATAACTTCTGAACAAATAGGAGCCATCCCATCACTTGCTGTTGGTTTTGTAATTATTACTGGAATTATTGGTGCATTATTTGGAAGTTTAATATTTAAAATCATGAAAATTAAACATGATACTTCGAAAGGTTTTGCATTAGGACTTATTTCTCATGGAATTGGAACTGCAAGAGCAGTTGAAATGGGAGAAAAAGCAGCTGCATTTGCCGCACTTGCTATGGGATTAAGTGGTATTGTTACAGCTATATTTTTACCTCTAGTAATAGGCTTTTTAAAGTAAAATAAGTTATTGTTTAAAAAAACAATAACTTATTTAGGAATATTAACTACATAACCTATATTTCTAATATTAACAATAAAATCCTCTTTTAAACTTTTTTTTAGTCTATATATTTCAGAAGTTATTGTACTATCTTGAACTATTTCATCTTCCCAGATATAATGTCTAAACATTTCAAAATTAACTGTCATACCACGGTTCTTCGCAAGTAACTCTATTACTTGAAGTTGCCTTCTTCTTAATTTTACAGGTGTATTATTAAATAGTAAAGTACCACTTGACAAATCAAAGCTGTAAGACTTTGATAATCTTCTATGAGTAGAAGTTATTTGTCTTGTTTTTAATAAGTTAGTAATTCTAATATTTAATTCTTTTAAATGAAACGGTTTTTTTAAATAATCATAACAACCCAAATCAAAAGCTCTTGATATATCTTCAATATTAACAATAGCCGAAATATATATTGTTGGTTTTGCTATTTTTTCTTCATGTAACCATTCAAGAAGTGATAAACCATCAATTCCAGGAACATTTATATCTAAAATTAATAAATCAAAGTCTTCTTTTTTTAAAGTTTCTTTCGCAACATTTCCATCTCTTTGACTACAAACTTGATGACCAATAGTTTTTAGATAATGAGTCATCCCATCATTTAATAATACATCATCTTCTAATAAAAAAATATTCACCTAAAACCTTTATATTTTAAATTCATAACTAAAAATAGTCTCATCTTTTGTTGAAGAAATTTTTATTTGTACATTATCTTCTTCACAAATTTCTTTTACAAGATTTAATCCCAAACCAAAACCCTTTTTATTAGAAGATTCTCTATAATATTCATTAAAAATCTTATCTGGCTCTTCTATCATCAATGATTTTGTAGAAACTGAAAAAATACAAAGTTTATCTTTTTTTTCTATATTGACTAATATTCTATTATTTTCAACACTATATTTTATTGCATTTGCCAAATTATTATCAACGATTCTTTGTAATCTAATTTCATTAAAAAATATTTCGATTAATTCATCATTATATTTTAAATCTATATCTAGCCTAACTTGAGAAGCTAAAGGTACAAAAAATTCAACTCTACTTCTAATATGGTCTACTATATTAATATTATATTTTGGATATTTTACTTGGTCTTGAGTAATTAAATAACTCAAGTCATCATAAATATTTGACATATTTTTCATTGCAGCTTCTATATGAAATAGGTATTTATTTTCTCCATATTCCATTTTATACAACTCAACGGCATTCATAATAACCGATAAAGGTGTGTTTGTTTCATGAACAGTTTGTTTAATAAAATGTTTTTGCATTTCTAAAATTTTTTTCGAATATTTTTTTTCCTCTTGTAAAGAGTATGTTTGTTTTACGTAATCATTTGAAGACTCTTCAATTAAATGAGTTAAAGCTTTAATAGTAGCTAGATGTTTAATGTTTTTTGTCTGTTTTAAATTCGATTTAAATACTTCAGTTTTTTCTTTTTCTTTTGACTCAGTTAGACTTACGACCGTTAATGTTTGATTTAAAAGTTCGTTATGTCCATTATTATGATAAAACTCTCCATAAGTAAAAAATCCACTACTATTTGCCACTCTTGCAAAAGGTTCTAATTCAAATTTTATATTATCTGGCATAAATCTTCTTCTTGCCATACAAGAATAAATATAATAACTCTGCGCATTTTTATTTATATTGGAATAATTTTCTAAAGAATCTTCTAAAATTGTTTCCACATTACCAAAAGACAATTTAACTTTATCTCCTTTTTTGAAAGAACCTGCAAAACTTATAGATCCATCATCATGACTTTCAATTGCAACTCTAGCAACTAATATTCCATTCTTTTCAATTACTAAAGGATATTCTATTCCTGAAATAGGCAAAGACTCAGCAACTTCTTTTCCTAAATATTTTTTATAAAATTCATAGGTAGTCATACCTGCTATGATATAAAGCCTTTTGCCTTCAACTTTATCAATAATATGTTCTATTCCAATTGGATTCCAATTAAATTTATAATCATTTGAAACATCTAAGACATCTGAATTTAAAGAGACCCCAACCACTCCTTTATTATAAACTTTTCCACCGAAAGCTATATAACTTTTCTTGAGTTCTCCATTATCTCCTGCCATTCCTCCCGCAATTATCACCTTGTTATTTATATTTTCAACCCCCGCTAAAAAATCTTCAGCGCTTGTATTATATGAATCTGCAAAAAATATAAGTAATTTTGTATTTTTCGTAAGTAAATTATTTGTAATATTTTGTCCGTTTATATATGAATTATCATTATTTACAAAATTTGCTTTTATAGTTGTATGTTCAAAAATAGAAATTGATATAGCAGTATGATTTGTATAAACTAAATGTCCATCAATTTCACCATCAGTTGTACAACCAATACATACGGCATTTGGGAGGATTTCATTTATTGATTTAATAATATTTTCAAAAGTCTCTTTTTCTTGTCCTGAAAATACTTGTATTAGAATATTCTTTTTATTTTTAAAATTTTCCAAATCAATAAAATCAAAAAGTAGCTTATTATTGATCGTATAATTGTATGTTTTCATTGAAAGATTATAACATAAAATTTATTTGCCATTTTCATGCGATAATTGAGTGTTATACTTTCAAATAGAAATTATTAAAGGATTAAAATGACAATAAGTTTATCATTATTAAATGCATTAAAAGATTATGGAGCAAAAGAAATATTTGGTTTACCAGGAGATTTTATATTACCATTTTTCAAAGTAATTGAAGAATCTGAAATCTTACCATTATATACACTAAGTCATGAACCAGGTATTGGTTTTGCAGCAGATGCAGCAGGTAGATTTCATGGTAATATAGGAGTTGCCGCAATAACTTATGGAGCTGGTGCTTTTAACTTACTTAATACTGTAGCTACTGCTTATGCCGAAAAATCGCCATTAGTTATCATTTCAGGTGCACCTGGTGTTCATGAAGGAGAAAAAGGTTTACTTCTTCATCATCAAACAAAAAGAATTGATTCACAATTTGAAATATTTAAAGAAGTTACTTGTGATCAAATAAGATTAGACGATCCAAAAACTGCTCCATTATTAATAGCACGTGCTATTCAAAACTGCATCAAAAAATCAAGACCTATTTATATAGAACTTCCAAGAGATCAAGTTTTTGTAGAGTCAGAAAAAACACCAGTAGAATTCAAAAATGATTTTGATATTGAAAAATTAAATGCTTGTAGTGAAGATTTTATTAAATCTTTTAGTGGTGCAAAGAAAGCAGTACTAATGGTTGGAGTAGAAATAAATAGATATGGACTAGAGGAAAAATGTCTTAGATTAGCAAAGAAATTAAATATTCCTGTTGTAACGAGTTTTATGGGTACTGGTTTATTATCAGAAAATTCAGATCAACTTTTAGGCACTTATATGGGTGTTGCAGGAGATGATAAAGTAACCAATCTAGTTGAAAACTCAGATTGTTTGATTATGTTAGGAGTAATTCTTTCAGATACAAATTTTGGAGCTTCAAAACAAAAAATCAACACAACTAATATAATTCATATAGAAGATGAACAAGTAACCGTTGCTTATAGAAAATATGAAGATGTGACTATTACAAATTTAATTGATTCTCTTCTATTAAAATTAAAAGATAAAGAAGAAGTAGAACTAAAAAAAGATTTTACATATCCAAAGAATCTTGTGTTAAATGATGACAAAATTACTCCATCTAATATTGCAAAAGCAGTAAATGATTTTATGGATAAATACGGGAAAATGCCAATAGCTTCTGATATTGGAGACTGTTTATTTACTGCTTTAGATATGCAAAATAGCGGACTTGTAGCACCTGGATATTATGCAACAATGGGATTTGGAGTGCCTGCTGGAATTGGTGTTCAAATTGCAACTAAAAAAAGACCTATTATACTTGTAGGTGATGGTGCATTCCAAATGACAGGATGGGAACTAGGAAATTGTTCTAGATATGATTTAAACCCTATTGTAATAGTTTTTAATAACTCAAGTTGGGAAATGTTAAGAACCTTTCAACCAGAATCAAAATTTAATGATTTAGGATATTGGGCTTTTTCAGAGTTAGCTAATAACTTAGGAGGAAGAGGAATTAAAGTTCATACAAATAAAGAACTTGCACAAGCATTAGAAGATGTAAAAGATGAAAAGAAATTTTCTTTAATAGAAGTAATTATAGAAAAAGGCATCTTATCTAATACCTTGGATAAATTTGCTAATGGAATTAAAAACCTTCACTAATAATTCATATATCACAAAAAAAAATTAAAAGGAATTTAAATTGAATAAGTTTTCAAGAATAGGTTTTATTCTTGCAGCTGCAGGTTCAGCTGTAGGATTAGGTAATGTGTGGAAATTCCCATATATTACAGGTGAATACGGGGGAGGTGCATTTGTAATAATGTACTTATTAGCAATCATATTTATTGGATTAGGTGTTTTCATTGCAGAATCTTTAATGGGACAACATGCAGAAGCGAATGTATCAACATCTTTTGTAAAGATGTCAAAATCAGGGAATCCAAAATGGAAATATGCAGGATTTATGATTCTTTCTGGATTAATAATTCTTTCATTTTATTCTGTTGTTTTAGGTTGGATTTTAAACTATGTAATAAGTTCATTTAGTACTTTACCAACAGAAACCTCACAAGCTGGGGCAACATTTACAAATCTTACAAAAGATATAGGCACTCAGTTGTTTTATCATACATTAATTGCAGGAACTGTTGTATTCATAGTTCTAAAAGGGATCAAAGATGGAATTGAAAAAATCAACTTAATTTTAATGCCTTTATTAGCAATGATTCTATTTGGTTTACTAATTTATTCTATCTCTTTAGATTCATTTTCTAAAGCTATGTCATTTATGTTTATTCCAGATTGGAGTAAGATTAATTCAAGTGCACTATTAGCTGCACTAGGACAAGCATTTTTTACTCTGTCTTTAGCAACTGGTGTTATCTTAACATACTCAGCTTCTTTACCAAAAAATGCAAACTTTATTAAAACATCAATCTCTGTTGCATTTATTGATACTTTAGTTGCTTTAGTATCTGGAATTATAATATTCACATTTCTTTTTGAAGCTGGTGCTCCTAGTTCTGCGGGACCTGGATTAGTATTCATTTCTTTACCTGTTATCTTCTCAGGATGGGGAATATTAGGACAAATAATTGCTATTTCATTTTTTATTGCACTTGTATTTGCAGGTATAACTTCTGCTGTTTCTATGATTGAACCATCGCTAATGTTTTTTATAGAAAGATTTAAAATGACTAGAAAGAAAGCAACAATAATCACAGGTACTACTTTTTATCTATTTGGAATAATTGCTTTATTATCTATGTCTGATTCTTGGGGTGCAACTTTAACATTCTTTGGGAAAAATGCCTTTGATTGGATGGACTTTATTACTTCATCAATTTTAATGCCACTTGCCGCAATTGTTACTTGTGTTTTTATTGGCTTTTATGTTGATAAAAAACTTCTTGAAAATAAATTTACACAACATACTTCATTGTTAGTATTTAATATTTGGTACACATTGGTTAAATACATAGTGCCAGTTGCTGTGACTATTTTATTTATTAACAAACTTGGTTTAATATAAAGGATAAGAATTGAAATTTAACAATGTATTAGATAACTGCCATGTATATGAAGCAGGAAAACCTATAGAACTTGTAGTAAGAGAATATGGAATTAATTCAGATGATATTATAAAACTTGCATCAAATGAAAATCCATATGGATGCTCAAAAAAAGTTACAAAAAAAGTTCAAGAATCAGCACAAAATATGTTCATGTATCCTGATGATTCAATGTATGAACTAAAAGAATCTTTAGCTTCAAAATTTGAAGTTCAAAGTAATAATATTGTAATTGGAGCAGGAAGTGATCAAATTTTAAATTTTTGTGTAAAGTCAAAATGTAATGAAAACTCAAAAATACTTATGAGTAAAACAACATTTGCATTATATGAAATTTATGCAAATCAAGTAGGTGCAAAAGTTATAAAAACTGAAGATGATGAGCATAACTTAGAACAATTTTTAGATTTATATAAAAAAGAATCTCCTGATGTTGTTTTTTTGTGTTTACCTAACAATCCACTTGGTGAATGTTTAGATAAAAGTGATGTTTACAATTTTTTAAACAAAATTGATAGTGAAACTTTAGTAGTTGTAGATGGGGCATATCAGGAGTATGCTTCATACAAAAATATAAAAAAAGAAATTAAACCTCATGATTTAATTTCTAAATATCCTAATTGTATCTATCTAGGTACATTTTCAAAAGCATATTCTTTAGGTGGTATGAGAACTGGATATGGAATTGCAAAAAAAGAAATAATCGAAGTGATGCACAAATTAAGACCACCTTTTAATATTACTAACTTATCTTTGACTGCTGCAATTGAAGCACTAAAAGATGAAGAGTTTGTACAAGAGTCTATAAAAAAGAATTTTGAACAGATGAAAGAATACGAAAACTATGCAAAAGAAAAAGGTATTTCATATATTGATTCATTTACAAATTTTATAACTTTTAAATTTGATGATAAATATACCTCTTCTAAAATTGCATTAGAATTATTAAAAAAGGGAATTATTGTTAGGAATTTATCTGCATATAAATTGAACGCAATAAGAATTACAATTGGAACAAAAGAACAAAATAAAATTGTTCTAAAAGTTTTAGACGAAATTATTGAAAAATATTAATTAAAAGGAAAAATATGAAAGATTATCAATTAATCATAAATGGGGAAAAAATAGCAGGCGAGAATAAAAACTTTGATGTTTTAAATCCTGCAGATGAATCAGTTTATAATACTTGCCCAAGTGCAAGTGATAAACAACTAGACTTTGCTGTTAATTGTGCAAATGAAGCTTTTAAAACATGGTCTTTAACAACTAGTAATGAAAGAAAAATATTATTACATAAAGTTGCAGATAAAATTGAAGAAAATATTGCAGAATTAGCAGAGATAATTGTAAAAGAGCAAGGTAAACCTATGTTCTTAGCACAAGTAGAAGTGGGAGCTGGAGCTGCATGGGTTAGATATACAGCTGATTTAGAGATTGAAGTTGAAACTATAGAAGATAGTGAAACAAGACTTATTCAAATGCATAGAAAACCTTTAGGTGTTATTGGATCAATCACTCCTTGGAATTGGCCGTTTATGATTGCTATTTGGCATATGATTCCAGCACTAAAAGCTGGGAATACTCTGGTATGTAAACCTTCATCAAATACTCCTTTTAATACTCTAAGATTAGTTGAAATTATGAATGAAGTTTTACCAAAAGGTGTTATTAATATTCTAACTGGTGGTTCAGGATTAGGTTCAAAAATGAGTAAACATGAAGGTATTAGAAAAATTGCATTTACAGGTTCTACGGAAACTGGGAAATCAATTATGAATGATGCCTCAAATAGTTTAAAAAGATTAACGTTAGAACTAGGTGGAAATGATGCAGGAATTATTTTACCAAATAGTCAAAATCTTGATGAAATGCTAAATGGTATATTCCAAAGTTCATTTTTAAATATGGGGCAAACTTGTGCCGCTTTAAAAAGATTATATGTTCATTCAGATCAGTATGATGAAGTATGTGAAAAATTAGCTGTAATTGCCAATAGTCAAGTTGTTGGAGATGGAATGACTGAAGGCACAACCTTTGGACCTGTTCAAAATAAAGCCCAATTAAATTTAGTTGAAGAATTAGTAAATGATGCTAAAGCAAATGGTGCAAAAATTGTATGTGGAGGAGAAGCTTTAGATAAAAAAGGATTCTATTACCCTCCAACAATTGTAGCAGATGTTGATAACAGTTTTAGAATAGTAAAAGAAGAACAATTTGGACCAGTTTTACCAGTAATCAAATATAATGCAATTCAAGAGGCTTTACTTTTAGCAAACGATTCTGAAGTTGGATTGGGAGGCTCTGTGTGGGGAGAAAAAGAATTAGCTTCAGAAATAGCTTTAAAATTAGAATGTGGTACTTCATGGGTTAATAATCATGCAGAAGTATTACCTCATGTTCCTTTTGGAGGTTGTAAACTTTCAGGCTATGGAATTGAATTTGGACAAGAAGGTCTATTAGAGTTCACTCAATCACATGTAGTAAATATTACAAAATAAATAAATTACATTTAAATCAATAGAATAAAGTCTATTGATTTAAATATGTTAAAGCAGTTAAATACGAAACTTCTTGATACTTTTTTAAACCTTCAGGAAATTCTATTTCATTTTTCTTTTCAAAAGAATTAACTGTTTGAGCAGATATTAATTCAACTTCACAAAGAGGATTTAATTGTATTAATCCTTCCATCTTAAAAGTTACTGGTCCCCCCGCAAAATTACCTTTTTTAGCTCTTTTTTTAATTACTATTTTTTCAACCTCGTTTTGTTCTAAAAAAAGCAAAAATTCATTACAAAATATTCTTATGTCTTCTTGGTTTTCATCATTCTCAAGTGTAATTTTTTTTACTTTTAAATCTATAAATTTTTTATCATCAAGTACTGTTAATATTGCATTATTTGATTTTAGGTCAACTGCACAAACTTTCATTATATTCCTTATTAATTTTTGAGAATTATATGATAAAAAAAATCATCACTTTAAAAATATGTCATATTGATACTGTCTCTTATACACATCTCCGAGCCCACGAGACCAGAGAGGATCT
>CAJXPH010000058.1 GCA_913057765.1 uncultured Campylobacteraceae bacterium | reverse complement strand
GTAAAAGAGAATATCTCATTACAAAATGAGAAAAAAGTTATTTCACCAGAAGGTGATGTTCTTTTAGTTGATAGTAAAAGTTTTGATATCTCAAAAAATCTTGGAAATATAGAAGATGCTTATATAGATGAAAAAATATCATTGATTTTGTATAAAGAGGAGTTTAGACTAAATCCTAAAATTGAAGTTGATGCTAAAATGGATGATAAAATGGATAGAGTTGATTTAAGAGACCTTCCTTTTTGTACTATTGATCCAAACTCCGCTAAAGATCATGATGATGCAATTTACTTTGATTGGTTAAATGCTATATTATATGTAGCAATTGCTGATGTCTCTTATTTTGTTGAGGAAGGAACTACCTTAGATGTAGAGGCTTTTAGAAAATCAACATCTGCATATTTACCAGGAAAAGTTTTACCAATGCTTCCAAATGCACTTAGTGAGGATATGTGTTCTTTAAAAGAAGGAGTGGATAGATATTCTTATGTATTTAAAATTCATTTAGATTTAGAAAAACTTGAAGTTAAGAAGTCTGAACTTTTTGAGGCAGTTATTAATTCTCATAGAAAATTCTCTTATGGAAGAATTGATAGAGTTTTAGATGATAAACTTGACACATTTACTCAAACAGAAAAAGAGATTTTTGATTATCTTGTACCTTTATATGAAATTACAAAGAGGTTTAGAACTAAAAGACTTAAAATTGGTTATGACTTTAGAAGTAGTGAATTTAGATTAAGACTTACAAATAAACAAGAACTACAAAATATCGAAGTAGAAACTTCAACTGCTTCTCATCAATTGGTTGAAGAGTGTATGCTTTTTGCAAATATTGAAGCAAGTAAAAAAGTAAACAGTGTTGGAATTTTCAGAATTCACGAAGAGCCTCCTTTTAAAGCTATTTCAAAACTAGTAGATGATGTAAATGCTTTAGGAATACAAGTAAAATTACAACATGATGTTCATGATACAATTACTCATATTCAAAGTAAAGCAAAGAATTCAATGATAAGAGATGAGATTGATGATTTAATTATTCATGCTCAAACTCAAGCAAAATATTCTTCAAAAAACTTAGGACATTTTGGTTTAGGTTTTAAATCTTATTCACATTTTACAAGTCCTATTAGAAGATATTCTGATTTAGTACTTCATAGAATTTTAAAATCGAAACAAACTCCAAAAAATATTGACGCGATCTGTGACCATATTTCTATTCAAGAGAGAAAAATAGATCAAATGGTCTGGGATTTTGAAGATAGAAAGTATGCAAGATGGGCCGCAAAAAATATAGGTTTAGAGGTAAAAGCTAGAATAACAGATAATGAGAGAGGCTATGCTGTCACTTTTGGAGAAATGCCAGGATGTAAAATACACCTTAATAATTATAAAGGGCAAGTTCTGTTTAGTAAGGTTAGAGTTATAATAAAATCTTCAGATATTATTTCTAAACAAATATTAGGTTCAATGAAATATTAGTGTCTTTTTTAGACACTAATAATAGTTTCCCCTGACTTTATCCAATCACTTAAAAATTCACCAGTATAAAATACATCTATATTACAAGCATTTAATCCATCTGTGATTTCCATGTTATCTGCACATTTTAAACAAGCAACAACTTTTACACCATCGGTAATCATAGCTTTTACTTTTTCTTGAATCTCTTTATCTTCATTGATTAATTTTTGAGAAGCACCCCAAACTAAGACAGTAACATCATCTATCCAACCTTTTAATTTTGCATTATGTGCATAAAGACAAACCATATTCATTGCAGTTTCTTTATTATCAGTTGTCCATAAGATTTTTGCTTCTTTTTGCATGATAATCCTTTTTTATGGAAATTATAACTAAGTCATCTTTCAAGGAGTTTTTATAATTTGATTAATTCTTCATTTGTCACAATTACACCATCGCAATCTGCATATAAGTAATCACCATCGTTAAATGTAACTCCACCGAAACTTAATTGTACTCCTCTAGATGAAGATGTTTTCTCAAAATTTCTTAGTGGACAAGTCCCTATTGCATAAAGTGCAACATTTATATCTTTTGTATATTTTGTATCTCTAACATAGCCATTTAATATGATTGCTTGCCAATTATTATTTTGAGCAAATGCCATAAGTTTATCACCAACTACACCATAAAAATATTTTGCATTTTCTACTACTACAACTTTTCCTTCTCCATTTTCATCTCTTAACATTTCTAATAAACGCCAGTTACTTTTGTCTAGTTTTATTGTAACAATTTTCCCTGCGCATTTCTCTAATCCTCCATAATTCTTAAATTCAGAAGAGAGTACTTGTATTTTTTTATCTTGGTTGTCATCACATATGTCGGCTGTTTCGAAATCCATTTATATCCTTGTTTTTTGATATGGAATACTATACGAATAAAATGTAAGAAAAGTGTAGGTTTGAGTAATTAATAAAATCAATAGAATTAGTATTATAAATTGTATTATTTCTTCTATAATATAAAAAAAGCTTTTATTTGTTATTATTACATATGTATAAAAACGAATTCGATAACTTACTTAGACAAGAAAAAAAATTTAATGCTTATATGTTTTATGGCCAATCAAATTTTTTAATAGAATATTATACTTCACTTGTAACCAATGAACTTGGAACTCCTGATGAGGTAGAGAAATTATATTTTGATGATTTTGATTTTAAATATTCAAAAGATAAGTTATTACAATCTTCTTTATTTGCTGCAAATAATATTCTTGTAATAAAACTTGATAAAAAACTTCCTAAAAAAGAAGTTCTAGAATTAATCCAAGCTTGTAATGCAAACCCTGATTCAAAGGTAATTTTCTCTTGTATGGGAGATACTGATTTTAAAACTATGGGTGGATATTTTACACAGAAATTAAATGCAGCTAGTGTTAGAATGTTCTCTCCTTTTCCAAATGAGGCTGTTAAACTATTAGAAGCTCAAGCTAAAGATTTAGGAATAAACTGTGAAGTTTCAGCATTAAACCATTTATATTTTATGCATAGACAAGATCTCTCTTTATGCGTAAATGATTTAAAGAAATTGGCAATTTTAGATGATAGAATCACCCCTGATATTGTAAGTAAACACTGTTTTGGAATAGGTGCAGTTGATTTTGAAGAGTTTTTACATAATCTTTTAAGTGGACAAGATATTGGTGATGATTTAGAATTACTTTTAGAAGAAGGTATGAATGAAATTTATTTACTTACTCAAATTACTTCATTTGTGCAACAACTATTTATGATTAGCTCATATGCTAGAGTTCATGGAGCACCAAATGCAAAAGAGATTTTAGGTTTTATTCCTCCTAAAAATGTCTGGGAAAAAAAGTCTAGATTAGCAATTAATATTAAGCCTGAACTTTTTCTAGAAATACTAAATTACCTTTTAAAAATTGAATTAGAACTAAAATCTTCAAAAATTGATGATCAAAATATATATTTACAAGCTTGTCTCAGAAAAATATCAGTTTTAATTAGATAAAATCACAGACTTTACAAAAAACCTTGCTGATATTTGTAAAGATACCGGCACAAACTATAAGGAGATTGAATGTCAAAATTAAAACATTATGAAACAATGTTTATATTAAAGCCTACACTTACTGAAGAAGAAAATGTAGCACAAATCGATTTAGTGAAAGCTACAATTGAGAAAAATGGTGGAGAAATCGTAGCTTGCGATAACATAGGTTCAAAAAATCTTGCATATGAGATTGAAAAGAACAAAAGAGGTTACTATTTTGTAGCATACTTCAAAGGTGCACCAAGTGGAATCCTTGAAATTGAAAGAAATTACAGAATTAACGAAAATATTTTAAGATTTATTTTTATTAAATATGAAAACAAAAAAGAAATCGCTGCATGGACTAAAATGAGCGATGACGCGGCTAAAAAAGCTAACTAATTTAAAAATATAGGAACGAACTTATGTATAATAAAATAGTAATGGTAGGAAACTTAACAAGAGATATTGAATTAAGATATATGCCAAATGGTGCAGCATTAGCAAAAAGTGCTATTGCAACAAGCCATAAGTATAAAACACAAACTGGGGAACAAAAAGACGAAGTTTGTTTTTTAGATTTCAATATGTTTGGTAGAAGTGCTGAAGTTGCTAACCAATACTTAAGAAAAGGTTCTAAAGTTTTATTAGAGGGTAGATTAGTATTTGAACAATGGACTGCTCAAGATGGTTCTAACAGAAGTAAACATGCTCTAAGAGTTGATACTATGAAAATGTTAGATTCAAAAGCAGATTCTCAAAACTTGGGAAATGATAATCAATCTGGTGGATATAATCCACCACAAGATAATCAATATAACAATAATCAAAATGCACCTCAAAATAATCAACAAAATAGTTATGGTGGTATGAATAATCAAGCACAACAACCTGTGCAAGAGCATAAAATACCTGAAATCGACATCGATAACGATGAGATACCTTTCTAGAATACAAGGATAAGAAAATGGCTGAAAGAAGAAAATACGGAAAGAAATTTTGTAAATATACTGAAATGAAAATTACTTTCATTGATTACAAAAACACTGATTTATTAAAATTATCAATGAGTGAAAGAGGTAAAATTATGCCTAGAAGACTTACTGGTAACTCTAAAAACTCTCAAGAAATGGTTGAGAATGCAATTAAAAGAGCTAGACATATGGCTTTAGTTCCATACATTGTAAATACACAAAATGTTACGGATGCAGCATTTATTAGATAATTTAATTATTAACTAATAAAAAAAGGGGAGGTAGGTTTCTATCTCCCCTTTTTTATTATCCAAGTTTATCTTGATAATCATTCTTATTATTAAGCATACTCTAAGATAGTTTTGATTATAGTTTCAATAACTATTATCATTAAGATAAATTAAGAAGGATATATATGTTAAAAAAGTTAGCATTAAGTACACTTGTATTAGCAAGTTCAGTTTTCGCAGCAAGTGAAGTAAATGTTTATTCTGTTAGACACTATGATACAGATAAAAAATTATTTAAAATGTTTGAAGAAAAAACAGGTATCAAAGTAAATGTTGTAAAAGCAAAAGGTGGAGCTTTAATTAAAAGATTAAAAAGTGAAGGTAAAAATTCTCCTGCTGATGTTTTAATTACTGTTGATGCTGGTGGATTATATAAAGCAAAAAATGCAGATTTACTGCAATCAGTAGAATCTGATTATCTAACTAAAAATATTGCAGCAAATTTAAGAGATAAAGACAATAAATGGTTTGCACTTACAAAAAGATCAAGAGTTGCATTATATAAAATTGGTTCTGGGACTGAAAAAATGTTATCAACTTATGAAGATTTAGCAGATCCAAAATTTAAAGGTAAAATTGTTGTAAGATCTTCTAATAACGTTTATAATCAATCTTTATTAGCTGCTATGATTGAACATCATGGTGTTGAGTATGCAACTAAATGGGCAAAAGGCGTTGTTGCTAATATGGCAAGAACTCCAAAAGGAAATGATAGAGCACAGGTTAAAGCAGTAGCAAATGGAATTGGTGCAGTTGCAATTGCAAATACTTATTACGTTGGTAAAATGGTAAATAATAAAGATGTGTCTCAAAGAGATGCTATCGCAAAAATGAAAGTATTTTTTCCAACATTTGAAAATGGCGGGACTCATATAAACGTTTCAGGAGCTGGAGTAACAAAATTCTCTCCAAATAAAGCAAATGCAATTAAATTCATTGAGTTCTTAGCTTCATCTGATGCACAAGAATTATTTGCAGAAGCAAATTATGAATACCCTGTATTAGCAGGTGTTAAATCTTCTGAATTAGTTACATCTTGGGGAACTTTCAAAGAAGATACAGTTTCTATAAATGCATTAGGAGAAAATAATGCAAAAGCTGTTAAAATATTCGATATAGCTGGTTGGAAATAATCTATCACTATTTAATAAATTAATGGATACTTATATTTGAAATACTTTAATAAATTGACAATAAGTAGTGTTTTCTTAACATTACTTATTTCAATTCCTGCCCTACTAATACTTGTAAATATTTTTGCACCTGAAACGGAAAATTGGCAACATCTAAAAGATACAGTTCTTTTAGAGTATGTTTTTAATTCTTTATATATAATGGTGGGTGTCGCTTTCTTAACTACAATCATTGGCTTCTCTACAGCATATGTTACAACGATGTATAGTTTTACTTTTTCTTCCTTTTATCATTATGCCTTGATATTACCATTTGCAATTCCTACTTATATTGTCTCTTATGTATATGCAGGAATGTTTGATATGACTGGTTCAATTACTTTATTTATTTTAAAGTTATTGGGAAAAGAAAATGTTAGTGAAGTGTTTTTCATGGATATCATGTCGATTGAAGGTGCCATTATAGTAATGTCTTTGGTTCTTTATCCATATGTGTATTTAATTTGTAAGACATATTTAATTTCAGAATCTTCGTCAATTATTGATGCATCAAGAACAATGGGTTTAAATTCTTGGCAAATTTTTATAAAAGTAATTATACCAATTTCAAGACCTGCAATAGTCGCAGGAACAATTTTAGCAGTAATGGAAGCTGTCTCAGATTTTGGAGTAGTTGATTACTATGGAGTATCTACATTTGTAACAGGTATTTTTAGAACATGGCAAGGAATGGGTTCTATTGAAGATGCATCTAAATTGGCTTCTATGTTGATGTTATTTATATTTATTTTAATACTATTAGAACGATTTCAAAGAAAGAATAAAAGATATAGAAGTTCGGGAAAAGATTTTGCTCCAATTGCAAAAGTAAAACTTACTGGTAGAAAAAATATACTTGCTAATATTTTATGTTTTTTACCTGTATTTTTTGGTTTTATTTTACCTTTTACACAAATGTCTCATTGGTTTATTTTATCTTATGAAGACGTTATTGATGAAGATTTTATTACTTTATTAATGCAAACATTAAGTCTAGGTGTGGGAGGTAGTTTATTAATAACTATCTTAGCATTTATTTTTGTATATACTGTTAGAATTCATAAAAATAAATTATCAGACAATTTGACTCAAACAGTTAAACTAGGATATACAATTCCTGGTGCAGTTGTTGCAGTTGGGGTACTTAGCTTTTTCTCTATAATAGATAAGGCTTTTGATATTTTTATAACGGGTTCAATATTAGCAATTCTTTTTGGATATTGTGTTAGGTTTCTTGCTATTTCTATTAATAATTATGAATCTGGTTTTTTAAAAATACCTCAGTCTTATGATGATGCATGTAAGACCATGAATATATCAGACTTTGCAAGACTAAGAAAAGTAATATTTCCTTTGATTAAAAACTCTGCAATGGTATCTTTTATAGTTGTATTTATTGAAATAATAAAAGAATTACCATTGACTATGATATTAAGACCTTTTAACTTTGATACCTTAGCTGTGTATTCTCATGAGCTAGTAGGTCAAGCAGAAGTTTTTGAATCAAGTGTACCTGCAATGTTTATTGTTCTCTTAGGAGCTATATCTGTGCTGTTATTAGCAAGAAAAATGATTAAGGATTAGTATGATTGGAATTAGTGTAAAAAACTTTTCAATAGCATTTGGTGAAACTCAAATTTTAAGAGATATATCATTTGATGTTGAAGCTGGAGAAATTGTAACTATTTTAGGACCAAGTGGTTGTGGGAAAAGTACAATATTAAGAGCAATTGCTTCTTTACAAGATAACTATGAAGGTAATATTTATTTAAATGAAACATGTTTAATTAATAATTCAAATGCTTGTAATAAAGATATAGGATATATATTTCAAGACTATGCACTTTTCCCTCATTTAAATGTAAAAGAGAATATTGAATTTGCTCTTTATAGACTAAATAATATTGAGAAACAAAGAAGAGTAGATAAACTTTTAAAACAATTTGACTTAACAGAACATAGGCATAAACAAATACATGAATTAAGTGGTGGGCAACAGCAAAGGGTCTCTATTGCAAGAGTTGTTGCATATGAACCAAAGGTAATATTACTTGATGAGCCATTTGCTAACTTAGATACATTACTTAGAAATAAAACAAAAATTTGGTTAAAAAAGATTATTAAAGATTTAGGTCTTAGTGCAATCTTAGTTACCCATGACCAAAAAGAAGCTCTTAGTATGTCTGATAAGATTGCTATAATTCATGATAAGAGAATAGAGCAGTTTGGAACACCAAAAGAGCTTTTTGATAAACCAAAATCATTATATATAGCAAATTTTTTAAATCGAATAAATGAATTACCAGATAATCTCTTAGAAGATTTAGGTGGTAATATAAGTAGTGAAAATGTAGCAATAATTTCAGTTGATAATCTAAATGTTACTGATAAAAGCGATATTATTAAAGCTTCTATTTTAGATATTTCTTTTTGTGGAGATTATTATGAACTGCATGTAAGTTTAGATAATTATGATAATCATGAATTAATAGTGAAAACTGCATGTATAAATTGTTTAAATGGCAATGATAAAAGTTGTTATATAGACCTAGATTTAAAAGATATAAAAATAGTTAGAAGAGGGTAAATATATTATTGAGAAAGTATAGTCTTTGACTATAACTTCTCCCAAACAACACCATTTGGTGTATCCATAATTGAAACACCAAGTGAAGAAATATCATTTCTAATTTTATCAGCAACTTCAAAATCTTTATTTTTTTTAGCTTCATTTCTTTTTTCAATTAAAAATTCAATATTTAAAATATCTTCTTCTGAAATTCCAAATTGAAAATATTTGTACGCATCATTAAATCCTATTCCAAATACTTCATTAATAAATTCGAAAGTTGAAACAAGTTCTTTTTTAAAGTTTTTATTTTTTGGTTCTTTATCTAAAGTTTCATTTGCTTTACTGATATATTCATCTATAATTGAAATAGCTTTTGCTGAATTTAAATCATCATTTAATGTTTCTAAAAGAGCTTCTTTAAATTCTTTATTTATAGCAGATTTACCTAATCCATAAACTCTTTTTTTAACTCTGTAAAATTTATCAAGTCTTTTTTTACTTGATAATAAATCTTCTTCATTGAAGTTAAAGTTTGCTCTGTATTGTGCAGTTAAAAGATAAAATCTTATAACTTCACCTGAGTATGATTTTAAAATATCTTTTAGAAAAAATGAATTACCAAGAGATTTACTCATTTTTTCACCATCAATATTTACAAAACCATTGTGCATCCAGTATTTTGCTAAGTTAGCTTTTGATGAACATCTAGTTTGTGCCGCTTCATTTTCATGATGTGGGAATAGAAGGTCAGCTCCACCACCATGAATATCGATTTGATAATCTTCATCTTGGTATGCAAGATGTTTATTAATCATTGCAGAACATTCTATATGCCAACCTGGCCGGCCTTTCCCAAAAGGTGAATCATATGCTACATCATCTGCTTTTTCAAATTTCCAAAGTGCAAAGTCGCTGGAGTTTCTTTTTTCAGTATTAGCGGTAACTCTTGCAATTGAATTTTCATCACTTGCTCTATTTGATAATGAACCATATTTTTCATCTTTTGATACATCAAAATAAACACCATCTGAAATTTTGTATGCAATATCTTTTGACATTAAGTGATCTATCATATCTATCATGATTTGAACATTCTCGGTAGCTTTTGGCTCAAAAGTATTAGGTAAGATATTTAAAATTTCCATATCATTTTTGTATGCATTGATATATGTAGTCGTAACTTCTTCTAATGTTTGATTTGTTTGATTCATTTTTTTGATGATTTTATCATCAATATCAGTGAAGTTCTTTGTCATGATTACATTGTAATTATTTGCTTTTAAAACCCTATGTAGAAGGTCAAATGCTATTGCAGAACGAGCGTGACCTAAGTGTGAATCGTCGTACACAGTAGGGCCACAAACGTATATTTTTACATCATTTTCTTTAATAGGTAAAAAAGGAACTTTTTCTTTTTTTACAGAGTCAAAAATTGATATCTTTGCCATTATTTAAATAGTGCCTCTAAACTTGCAGTATCAGTTGTTCTTTCATCTTTTTCTTTATTTGTAGTTCCAACTGTAGCTCCACCAATTTCTTTTAACTCAATATCATATCTTGTTAACATTGATGCAAGTCTAATATTTAAACCAGCTTTTCCAATTGCTTTTGATTTTTGGTCATCAGGAATAGTTACAACAGCTTTTCCTTTTTCACCATACTCAGCATATTTTTCAATTTTTACACTTGTAATAATTGCAGGAGATAAAGCTCTTGAAATGAATTTTTCTGGTATCTCAGAATATTCAACACAATCAATATTCTCACCATGAAGTTGTCTTGAAACTGCCATAACTCTAACACCTTTTACTCCAACAATTGAACCAATTGGATCAACGTGTGCATCAGTTGTAGAAAGCGCGATCTTAGCACGAGAACCTGGGATTCTAGCACTTGCTTCAATAGAAATGATTTCGTCTTTTAATTCAGGAACTTCTAGTCTTAAAAGAGATTCTAGGAATTTAGGAGATGTTCTTGATATTTCAACTATTAAACCAATTGTTTTATCAATATTTACTGATTTTACAACGGCACTTACAGTATCACCAATTTTAAAAGACTCACCTTTAATTCTACTTTTTCTAGGTAGCATTCCTCTTACTTCGCCAATTTCTACAAAAGTATTTTCTTGTCTATCAACTCTTGTAACACTTCCACTAATAGTTTTTCCAATTTTATTTTTATATTTGCTAAGAAGAGTTTCTTCTAAAAATCTTTGAATTCTATATTCGAAATTATTATGTAAAATAGTGGCTGCATTTCTTCCCATATTTTCAAATTCTAAATCATAGTTTACAAAGTCACCGATTTCTAAATCTGTATCAATTTTCTTTGCTTCATCAAGTGAAATATAATTTTCTTTACTAACGATGTTTTCCCATTCGTCAACACCATCTTCTAATAATCTTTCATCTTCATTTTCAACTACTTCAATTTTTTGAAATAATTCTAATTTTTTATTGTCTCTATCAATACCTGCATCGAATTTAAGTGTTGAATCAACCATTTTTTCAGCTGTTTTGATCAATGACTCTTTTAAAGCATTTTCAACATCTTCTATTTTTAAACCTTTTTCATAGGCAATAGAATCTAATATATCTATAATTTTATCCATTAAATAACCTTCTTATTTGACATTGAGAATGTAATGTTTTTGATTTTCAATGTAGAGTAGGTCAAGATTATATCATAAAGTTCTTTTATAGAAGTTAAAGCAATTTTAAGATACACTATCTAGCTAATTAAAAAAGAACAAAAGGCTAATTAATATGGAATTATTATATGCAAGAAATGAACTAACGGAAAAACCGAAAAAAGTTCAGCTTGATAAAGTAAAAGAAGAGTTACAAAAAGATGGTGAAAAGATTTTTTATTTTGATAGAGATAACTCTCACAAAGATATGATGGCATTAGTTGATGCTTTAGAAGATGAAGGTTACAACGTTTATTTTAGAGAAGTAAAATATGGTTTAGCTGATGAAGAATATATGTATGAGGTTCATGCTCTGTAGTCTTACAAGAAGCAGATGAATTTATGAGTAAAGAAGAAAACAAAAAACTATTTATAGAAACACTTGGATGTCAGATGAACGATACTGACAGCCAACATATAATTGCTGAACTAAAAGAACATAAAAATTATTCTACTACGAATAATATGGAAGAAGCAGATTTAATTATAATTAATACGTGTTCAGTAAGAGAAAAGCCTGTTCAGAAATTATTTTCAGAAATAGGTCAATTTAATAAAAAGAAAAAAGACACTGCTAAGATTGGGGTTTGTGGTTGTACTGCATCCCATCTAGGTGAAGATATTATGAAAAGAGCACCATATGTAGATTTTGTATTAGGTGCTAGAAATATTTCTAAAATCAAAGATATTGTAGACAAAAAAGGTGCAGTTGAAATTGATATAGACTATGATGATTCAACTTACCAATTTGCTCAAAGTGGAACATCTTTATACAAAACGTCTGTGAATATATCTATTGGATGTGATAAAGAGTGTACTTATTGTATTGTTCCTGCAACAAGAGGTGAAGAAATTTCTATTCCTCTTGAAATGATTGTTCAGCAAGTAGCAAAAGATGTAGCTAATGGTGCAGTTGAAGTTACGCTTTTAGGGCAAAATGTAAATTCATATGGAAGAAGATTTTCAGATGGAAGAGAAAAAACATCATTTACAAAACTTTTGCAAGAAGTTTCAAAAATTGATGGCTTAGAAAGAATTAGATTTTCTTCTCCTCACCCACTACATATGGATGATGAATTTATTGAAGAGCTTGTTAAAAATCCAAAAATTTCTAAATGTATTCATATGCCATTACAAAGTGGTTCGACTTCTATTTTAAAAGATATGAAGAGGGGTTATTCAAAAGAAGGATTCCTAAAAAGAGCAAAAAAGATTAGAGACTTAATTCCAGAAGTAAGAATTACTACGGATATTATTGTTGCGTTCCCTGGTGAAACGCAAGAAGATTTCGAAGATACGATTGATGTTATAAACCAAGTTAAATTTGATCAAATATTTAATTTTAAATATTCTCCAAGACCAAATACACAAGCCTTAGAATTAGAAGAGAAAGAAATAGCTGATAATATTGGAAGTGCTAGGTTAACAGAAGTAATAGAATTACATAAACTTCACCAAAGTGAACATATGGAATCAAATATTGGTAAAACTGTAAATGTACTTTTTGAATCTTTAAAACCAAATGGAGAAGTATCTGGATTTACGGACAATTATGTTCAAGTATTTGTAAAAGGTAGTGACGAACTTTTAGGTCGTTTTATAGATGTAAAAATAACAGGTGCATCGAGAACAAGTTTAAAAGGTGAAGTGATAAACTAAATGAAATCTTTTTTAATTACTAAAGTTGTACCTTTTTTATTACAACTTTTTGTAAGATTTATTTATATTACAAGTCTGTCTCTTATACAC
>CAJXPH010000057.1 GCA_913057765.1 uncultured Campylobacteraceae bacterium | reverse complement strand
ACGAGATCCTCTCTGGTCTCGTGGGCTCGGAGATGTGTATAAGAGACAGACTATAGATATTTAGTTTTAGAAAATATAAATCTTATAATAAAAGAAGGAGAACATTGGGTTATTTTAGGTGCAAATGGTTCTGGAAAATCTACATTTCTAAAATTAATATGTAATGATTTATATCCTAATACTCACTATAAATTTACTAAAAAATTATTTGAACAAGAAACTTGGGATATTTTTGATTTAAAAAAGAAACTAGGGATTGTTACAAATGATATTCAAAACGAGTTTGTATATAGTGCTAGAAATACAACAGGTTTTGAGATTGTACGCTCTGCATTTTTTGCCTCTTTGGGGAAAATGCAACATCATATTTATACAAAAGAACAAAACAGAAGAACGCTAGAGATACTTGAGTTTCTTGAAATAAAAGATTTAAAAGATAAAAAATCATCTGAAATGTCAACTGGACAGCTAAGAAAATGTCTCATTGCCCGAGCACTTATTCATAATCCTAAAGCTTTACTTTTAGATGAACCAACTACAGGACTTGATATTAAAGCTCAAAGAAGTTTTGTCAAGCTTTTAAAAAAACTTACTTCAAAACTTAGTATAATTATCATTACTCATCATTTAGAAGAGATTATAGAAGAGATTACGCATGTTGCTTTAATTGCTGAGAATTGTATATATAGACAAGGTTTAAAAGAAAAACATATTACGAGTAAAAATATATCTAAGATTTTTGATTTAGATATAACGATTGAAGAAATAGATGGAAAATACAATATAAAAGAAATAAAAGAGAATTAGATTATTTTCTAATTCTCTTTTTTATATTACTACTTTGTTGAATAAGTAATCCAAATACTATTAATATAAGACCAAATATTGTAGCCATTAATATTTTTTCTCCTACAAAAAAGTATATAAAGACTAAAGACAAAAATGGTGCTATGAATATTAAATTAGCAATCTTTGATGTTGACTCTGTTAGTTTCATTGCATTTAGCCAGAACATAAATGTAATGCTCATCTCGAACAAACCTATATATATTGCTCCTGCTATTCCTTCAAAACTTGGAATTGAAAAATCATCTACATATATATAGTATATAAAGACTAAAGGTAGTGCAATTAAAAAATTAGAAAAAAGACCAACAACTGGGTTTACTTTTATTTTTGTATTATAAATCCAATACAATGACCATATAATTGTTGTAAGTAGGGCAAGTACAATTCCGTAAGTATTTGAAAATTCTAAAGAAAATGGTGCTCCTTTTGTTGCAATAATTAATACTCCAAAGTAACAAACAAATCCTGCAATCAAATCTGTAATCTTTGGTTTATGTCCAAGTAATGGAATAGAAAGGTATGTTAACATTAGTGCCCACGTGAAATTAATAGTTTGCGCTTCTTGAACTGGAAGTAAGTCATACGCTTTAAACAAAATGATATATTCTAAAAATGGATTTAAAATACCTAAAAGAAGTATCATTTTAAAATTTCTTCTAAAATGAATAATTACATCTTTAAACAATTTTTTCACCCAGACAATTATAAAAAGTGCGACTACTGAGGTGAGTACTGCATAAAACACTAATTGTGCAACACTTAGTGTTTGCAGACTTATTTTAAATACACTGGCTACCGTTGCCCAAAAGAATACTGCGATAAGTGCCGATATATAGGCCTTTTTCTGATCTTTTACTTGATTGTCCATATCAATCCTAATTTTTATAAATTTAAGTTTTATTTAAGAGTAAAATAAAATTACATATGATATACTTCTAATATATCAACTGATATATCACGAATATATTAATGTAATATATTACTGATATATAAATTAAATTAAGTTAAAAGGATTATGTCAAATAACTTATTTGACAAAAAGGTAATATAATGGAAACAACTAATACAGATTGGCTTTATACGGTTATGCCGGCCGTGTTTACATGGCTAAAAGAGTCAGAATCCGGTGCCCTTGAAATTGACTTTGATGAAACACGAAGACAGGCTGAATATGTTTTAAAAGCTCAAGGAAAGGGTGGAAGCAGAATGGGAGGACTTGTAGCTTCCGGTACTTTAGGTGAGAATAGCTACCTAAGCAACGAACAGCGTCTTTCTTTACTTAAATCCCTTTCTGAAGTTGCTAAAGAATATAGCGTTCCATTGATCAGTGGAGCTGTGGCAGAAACGAAAGAAGAGATTGCTAAAATCATTGCAGGACTATCAACGGTTGGTGTGGATACTGTTATGGTTATGCCTCCAAAAACTTTAGAAGTTCCTTCTGATGAAGATATGTATGCGTACTATGCTCTTGCTGCAACAGCTGCAAAAGAGGCAGGTGTAACAATTATGCCTTATAACAACCCTGATGCTGCCGGATATCATGCAATCTCAACAAATACTCTTATTAAACTTGCTGATCTACCTGAAGTAGTTGCTCTTAAAATATCGACTATAGATGTTTCAATTATTGAAACACTGTTGTTAGAGAACAAAGATTTAAAAATTTTGGCAGGTGTTGACACTGTAACTGTATATGCTGGACTTGCTGGAGCATGCGGTGGGATTACAGGTGTAGGTACTGTCTTCCCCAAAGCTAGTGTTACTATGCAGGAATATGTTTTAAAAGGGGAATGGGCCCAGGCTCTAAAAGTTTCTCAGGCTATGAACTCTATTTCATATCTTGATGGTCAGCCGCTGCTTATGGAATACATTAAGTTTGCAATGGGAATTCATCATAATGATGCTGTTGGAGGACTTCGTACTCTTGGTAAGAAATTAACTCATGATCAAATTGAAGATGTTCGAGCAAGATATATTCTAGCAAAAGAAAGAGTTGAAGCCTTGGGTTTATTAGATTAATCCTTATTGATAGTATGATAGAAAAAAAAATTAATTAATCTAAAATGGTTAGTATGAAATGTAAATTTATTGGAGTTTATCCAGCAGTTACAACTACCAGCATTATAAAAAAGGATATAAATTGAGTATACACGGTAAAAACTTTATTGGAAATGAATTATCAGCTAAGGGTGATAAGAGTAGTAAAATTTATGATATTAATAGTAACGAAGCATTAGAAGGAGAATTCTTTCATGCGACTAAGCAAGAGGTTGATGAAGCTTTAGAAAAAGCAAATAAAGCTTTTGCTTTGTATAAACAAACTTCTCAGCAACAAAGAGCAGAATTTTTAGAAACTATTACAGAAGAGATTATGAATCTTGGAGATGAATTAGTTGTAAGAACAATGGCTGAATCAAATCTTCCTAGACCTAGAATTGAAGGTGAAAGAGGAAGAACAATTGGTCAAATAAAAATGTTCGCAAATCTTTTAAAAGAAGGTTCTTGGGTTGAAGCAACAATTGATGAATCAATGCCTAATAGAGAACCACTGCCTAGAAATGATTTAAGAAAGATGTTAAGACCTCTAGGAGTAGTTTCAGTATTTGAAGCTAGTAATTTTCCTTTAGCATTTGCTTGTGCAGGTGGGGATACTGCTTCTGCATTAGCTGCTGGTTGTCCAGTTATTGTAAAAGCTCACTCTTCACATAGTGGAACTTCTGAACTTATTGCAAGTGCAATTATAAGTGCAGTAAAAAAATGTAATATGCCAGATGGAACTTTCTCTATGGTTCATGGAAGTGGAAGATCTGTTGGACAACAAATTGTTTTAGATGAAGCAGTAAAAGCTGTCGGGTTTACAGGTTCAACTGCAGGTGGAATGAAACTATTTGAACTTGCAAATCAAAGAAAAACTCCGATTCCCGTATTTGCTGAAATGGGAAGTATAAATCCTTGTTTATTTTTACCATCATCTTTAAATGATACAAAAAAACTTGCAAATACTTATGCTGGTTCTATTACTCTTGGAGTTGGACAGTTTTGTACAAACCCTGGATTGATTTTAGCTTTAAAAGATACAAAACTAGAGAATTTTAAAATTGATTTAGCTGAAGCTATAAAAGATATGTCTCCTGCAACAATGCTTTCAAAGGGTATTCAAGAAGCATATGAAACAAATAAAGAAGAAGCGATTAAACAACATGGAATAACTGTGATTGCTCAAGCTTTTGAAGATAATTTACCTTCAGAGGGGAAAGCTACAGTTGCAAGTGTAGAAGCTAAAACTTTTATTTCTAATCCGAAATTACAAGAAGAGGTTTTTGGACCATATTCACTTTTAGTTGAGTGTAAAGATGTTAATGAATTAAATCAAGTAATAGATTCTTTAGATGGACAGTTGACGGCAACTGTTATGGGTGAAGATTCTGAAATGAGTGAATATAAAGAACAAATATTTGCTTTAGAAAATAAATGTGGAAGAATTCTATTTAATGGTGTTCCAACTGGTGTTGAAGTATGTCAATCTATGCAACATGGAGGTCCTTTTCCTGCTTCTACTGATTCAAGATTTACATCTGTAGGAACTGGGGCAATAAAAAGATTTGTAAGACCTGTTTGTTATCAAGATTGTCCAAGTTCTTTACTTCCAGAAGAGTTAAGAAATGAAAATTCATTGGATATTTTAAGAATAGTAAATGATGAGCATACAAGAAGAATATTATGAAATTAATTGAAAGAAATGAAGTTGAAAAAGCACTTGATTATCCTTCTTTAATTGAAGCATTAAGAACTGCTTTTCAAGGGGATATTAAAACACCTCCTCGACATCATCATGATTTTAAAAATCCTAAAGAAGGAATTGATTCAACTTTACTTCTTATGCCAGCATGGGAAGAGAGTGAAGATTTAGGAGTTAAAATAGTTACAGTTAGTCCTAATAATGCAAAATATGATTTGCCTGGAATAAATGGTATTTATCTACTTTTTGATGCACAAAAAGGTGTAGTTGAAGCAATCATGGATGGAAAAGCTTTAACTGCAAAAAGAACTGCTGCTTCTTCAGCTCTTGCTAGTTCGTATTTATCAAGAGAAAATTCAACTTCAATGTTGATGATTGGAACTGGAGCTTTAAGTGAAGAGTTAATTAGAGCACACGCAAGTGTAAGAGATATAAAAGATGTTTATATTTGGGGAAGAGATAAAACAAAAGCTTTAAAAATAGCTGAAAAATTAAAAGATGATTTTAACATAAATGCTATAGATAATATTGAAGATAAAATATCGGACGTTGATATTATTTCTTGTGCAACATTAAGTCAAACAGCACTTGTTTTTGGAAAATATTTAAAAGAAGGTCAACATGTTGATTTAGTTGGAGCATATAAACCGAACATGCGTGAAGCGGATGATGTACTAATAAAAACTGTTGATATATTTATTGATACAGATATGGCAAAAAAAGAAACAGGTGATATAAAAATACCACTTGAAGAAAAAGTTATTTGTGAAGATGATATTAAAGCAGATTTATTCGAATTAACAAGATTAAAAAAAGAAGGAAGAACCTCAAGTTCTCAAATTACTCTTTTTAAATCTGTTGGTCACGCGTTAGAAGATTTAGCAGCAGCTAAATTAGTAAAAGAAAAGTTAAAAAACTAGTTAAGGGGATTTTTATGTCTTGTGGAACATTTTTTTGTGTAGATGCTCATACTTGTGGTAATCCAGTTAGGGTTATTTATGGGGGTGCACCTTTATTAATAGGTGCCAATATGAGTGAAAAAAGACAGCATTTCTTAAAAGAATTTGATTGGATTAGACGTGGTCTAATGTTTGAGCCTCGAGGTCATGACATGATGAGCGGAACAATTATTTTTCAACCAAGTTCAGATAAATATGATGTTTCTATTTTATTTATTGAAACAAGTGGATGTCTTCCAATGTGTGGACATGGAACAATTGGAACTGTTACTGTTTTAATAGAAAAAGAGATTATAACTCCAAAAAAAGAAGGTGTACTTAGAATAGAAACACCAGCTGGACTTGTAGTTGCCACATATAAAAAAGATGAAAAAAATAGAGTTGAATCTGTAAAAATAGTAAATATTGCATCTTTTTTACATTCAACAAATCTTGAAATAGAATCATCAAAACTAGGAAAATTAGTAGTTGATGTTGCTTACGGTGGAAACTTTTATGCAATAGTTGATCCACAAGAAAATTTCGCTGGGATTGAAAATTTTACGGCTGCAGAGTTAATTTCAATGAGTGGTGAATTAAGAGAAAGGTTAAATGAAAAATATTCTTTTGTTCATCCTGAAAATGAAACAATTTGTGGATTATCACATATTGAATGGACTGGCCAAACTATTGAAAAAGCTTCAAGCGCAAGAAATGCAGTTTTCTATGGAGATAAAGCAATTGATAGATCTCCTTGTGGAACGGGAACAAGTGCCAGAATGGCTCAATGGTATGCAAAAGGTTTGTTAAAAGCTGGAGATGAGTTTATTCATGAAAGTTTTATTGGTTCTAAATTTATTGGAAGAATTGAAGAAGAACTAAGTTTAGGTGAATACAAAGCAATTATTCCTTCTATTGAAGGTTGGGCAAAAATTACTGGTCTTAATATAATTACAATTAATGATGATGATCCTTATGCTCATGGTTTTCAGGTGATATAAAATGAGTAAAGAAATAGCAATCATTGGTGGTGGAATAAGTGGAATTTGTACTGCATATTATTTACATAAAAGTGGTCATAAGGTTTCTGTATTTGATGCAAATAAAATAGGGTTAGAGTGCTCTTATGGAAATGCAGGATTAATAGTCCCAAGTCATTTTGAAACATTGTCGAATCCTGGAATTTTAAAGAAAGGTATTAAATGGATGCTAAATCCAAATTCTCCATTTTTTTTAAAACCAAGACTTGATATGGATTTAATAAAATGGATAATTAAATTTAATACTTTTTGTACAAAAAAACATGTAAATGAAAATAAACATTTCTTAAGAGATATAAATCTTTATAGTCTAGATCTATACAAAGAATTAAAAGAAAATGATGATTTTGATTTTGATTTTAAAACTTCTGGACTTTTAATGATGTGTAAAGAAGAAAAAACTTTAAAAGAAGAAGAATTCTTAGTAAAAGAAGCAAATGAATTGGGACTTGAAGCGCAAATATTAAGTAAAGAAGATATCAAGCAACTAGAACCAGACGCTACTTTTGATGTGATAGGAGCTTCTTATTTTAAAGATGATTCTAAAATTCAACCATATGATTTTATTATTGCTATTAAAAATTATTTAGAAAAAAAATGTGTTAAATTTTATGAAGATTGTCATATTGAAGATATCAATATTTCAAATTCAAAAATAGATTCTATTGTAGATGATGAATCAAATGTTTATAAAGCAGATAATTTTATTTTTACAACAGGAATATTAACAATGCAAATTGCTAAGAAGTTTAATTTAAATCTTCCTATGCAGGGTGGAAAAGGGTTTTCTTTTATAGTAGATAAAAATGATTCATTGAATTTTTCTACACCAATGATTTTAGCTGAAGAAAAAGTTGCAGTTACACCATATGATTCTTATGTAAGATTTGGTGGAACGATGATGATTAGTGGTTATGATTTATCTATTAATGAAAGAAGAGTTAACAACATAAAAAAAGCTGCTAACTCATATATAAATGGATTAAACATCCAAACACCACAAATGAAAGATATTTGGGCAGGACTTAGACCTTGTTCTCCAGATGGTTTACCATTTATTGGAAAATCGAATGAACTTTCAAATCTTATTATTGCTTCGGGACACGCAATGATGGGAGTGTCTTTAGGACCTGCGACAGGAAAAATTGTTACAGACTTAATAAATGAAAAAAATACAGATATAGAAATTAATAAAATGAATCTATATAGATTTTAAAAAGGAGGAATCAAGAAATATTGAAAATGTTTAATGAAGGACACGTAATTAGTTTTAGTAGGGTAATTATAAATAAAAAAGGAATAAAAATGAATTTAATAAAAAAATTAACAGTAGTAGCGGCTTCAGTTTTAGCTCTTAGTGCAACAAGTGCAAGTGCAGATAAACTAGATAAGATTATTTCTAAAGGAAAAGTTAAATGTGGTGTAGTTCTTGATTTCCCACCTATGGGTTATAGAGATGCAAAAAATAAACCAGCAGGTTTTGATGTGGAATATTGTAAAGATTTAGCAAAAGCTTTAGGTGTTGAGCTTGAACTTAAATCTATGTCGTTTGCTCAAAGAATCCCAGCTTTAAACTCTGGAAAAGTTGATGTAGTAATTGGATCTACATCAGATACATTACAAAGAGCTAAGTCTGCGGGATTCACTATGCCGTATTTTGTATTCAAATTACAAGCAATGGTTAAAAAAGATTCAGGGATTAATAGTTTTGCTGATTTAAAAGGCAAAAAAGTTACTGCAGCGTTAAGTACAACTCCTGAAACTGAGTTTATGAAAAATGCAAAAGAAATGGGATGGGATACATCAAAATATTTCTCATCAAAATCTGAAAATGATACACATTTAGCGTTAGTTCAAGGTAAAGCTGATGCAATTATCACAACTGATACTACAATTGTTGAATTATTGAAACTACCAAAGTATAAAGACTATATGGCTGGACCATTTGTTCCTAAATTTAGTGACTTTGTTTCAATTATTGCAAAAAGATCTGAATATGGAATGATAAATTATTTAAACCTATTTATTCACCAACAAGTAAGATCTGGAAGATATGAAGAATTAAATAAACAATTCTATGGTAATTCTCCTCTTAGAAAATTAACAGTAGATGGAATTTACTACTAAGTTACTTTATTCAAGGGTTTCCCCCTTGAGTAAGTACATCAATGTAAGGATTAAATATGTTTGATTTTGATTACACCTTTCACTGGATTACTGTTTGGAATGTTTTCCCAGAGATGCTTAGCGCTGCACTTATTACCCTTGAAGTAGCAATACTTTCAATGGTTCTAGGCCTAATAATCGCTATTTTCTTATCTCTTGGAAAAGATTCAGATAATGAATTAGCAAGAACACCATCTGTTATATGGATTGAATTAGCACGGAATACTCCAGCTTTATTTCAAATTTATATGATGTATTTTGGATTAGGAGCATTTGGTATTCACTTAAGTCCTTATGTTGCTGTATTAGCTGCTTTAACCTTTAATAATGCAGGGTATTTAGCAGAAACATTAAGAGGTGGATTTGCCTCAATTCCATCAACACAGATGTCAGCATCTAGGTCTTTAGGAATGAGTAAAGTACAAACTTATTGGTATATTATTTTACCTCAAGTTTTAAGAAAAGTTTATCATCCAATGACTAACCAAATGATTTGGGCAATTTTAATGACGTCATTAGGAACATTAGTTGGTATGTTAGAGTTAACAGGTAAGACTGATCAATTGCAGTCTTTATCATTTAGAACATTTGAATTTTATTTAGTAACAGCAGCAATGTATTTTGTTATTGCAAAAAGTGTTTTACTTGGTTCAAAATTACTTGCTTATAAATTATTTAGAGGAGATGCATAATGAACAATAAACAAATTAAATATTTAATTTATGCATTAATTTTTGGATATATTGCATATGAAGCAATAACAACAATAAAAAATTCAACTCTTAATTATTATGATTTAGAGTTTTTATTAGAAGGTTTATTAAGAACAATATATATTTCAGTAGTAGCAATTGTAATTGGTACATTTTTTGGAATTATATTTGGATATTTAAAAAGTAATGCAAACTTTTTTACTGAAATACTTTTAAGTGGTTTTCTTGATATTTTAAGATCCGTTCCACTAATTATACAATTTATTTTATTTTACTCATTTATGGGAATTTTAGAAATTGATATTTCAATTTTCTGGGTAGGTGCTATAGTTTTATCAGCATATACATCAGCTTTTGTTACAGAAGTAGTACGTGCAGGAATTGATTCAGTTCCCGAAACAACAAGAAGAGCTGCAAGGTCTTTAGGGCTTTCTTATTGGCAAGACTATAGATATATAGTATTCCCTTTAGGTATTAGAACAGTATTCCCTTCATGGATAAGTATTGTTTTATCTGTTATTAAAGATTCAGCTTTAGTATCTGTTATTGGGTATCTAGAGTTATTAAAAACAACAGAAGAATTAATATCTAAAACACAAGAAGCATTATTATTATTACTTGGAGTTGGGTTTTTCTATTTTATTATTTCATATCCAATTTCACTATACGCAGCACATTTAGAAAGGAAGTTAAAAATATGATTGAGTTAAAAAAAGTACATAAATCATTTGGAGATTTAGAAGTTTTAAAAGGAATTGATTTAACTGTACAAAAAGGTGAAGTTTTATCAGTAATTGGTGGTTCAGGTTCCGGTAAATCAACTATGCTTTATTGTATTAATGCAATTGAAAATATTCAAAAAGGTGAAGTAATTGTTGATGGTGTTTCAGTTCATGATAAAAAAACAAATATTAATAACCTAAGACAAAAGATAGGGATGGTTTTTCAACAATGGAATTCTTTTCCTCATTTAACTGTTCTTGAAAATGTAGCTTTAGCACCACAAAAAGTTTTAGGGAAATCTAAAGAAGATGCAGAAAAAATTGCAAAAGAACAATTAGAACATGTAGGTCTTGGAGATAAGTTTGACGAGTTTCCAACAAGAATGTCAGGTGGTCAGCAACAAAGATTAGCAATCGCGAGAGCTTTAGCAATGGAGCCTGAGTATATGTTATTTGATGAAATTACATCTGCCCTTGATCCTGAATTAGTTGGAGAGGTACTTGATACGTTGAGACTTCTTAGAAAAGAAGGTATGACAATGATTTGTGTAACACATGAGATTGCATTTGCTAGAGAAGTATCAGATAGAGTAGCATTTTTTCACAAAGGTGTTATTGAAGAAATTGGTACTCCTGAACAGGTTATTGAAAATCCACAAAAAGAGAGAACTCAACAGTTCTTATCAAAGGTTTTACATTAAAAAAATAAACTTATAACAAGACAATAAAAATACTTGGCGGTTGCTCCCTTGTCTTGTTTTACTTAAGGAAATAGAATGAAGATAGTAAAAATTAGTGTTTATCAAGTAGATTTACCTCTAGTTGAAGGAAGATATTCTTGGGCTGCTGGAAAATATGTAGATAGTTTTGATAGTACAATTGTAAAAATTGAAACAGATAGTGACTTTGTAGGTTGGGGTGAAAATTGTCCTTTAGGACCATTTTATCTTCCTGCATTTGGAAAAGGTTGTCGTGCAGCAATTGAAGAAATTGCACCTCATCTAATAGGTCTTGACCCGACTAATTTTGGTGTTATAAATAAAGTTATGGATGAAGCTTTACTTGGACACCCTTATGCCAAATCTGCACTTGATATGGCTTGTTGGGACCTATTAGGTAAAAAAGCAAATCTTCCTATTGTTGACTTAATGGGTGGAAGACATGGTGAGGATATAAAACTTTACAGAGCCATATCACAAGAAAGTCCAGAAGAGATGGCAGCAAAAGTATCTGGATATAGAGATGAAGGATATACAAAGTTTCAATTAAAAGTTGGTGGTACTCCAGAAGATGATATTTTAAGAATAAAAGCAGTTTCCGCTGTTTTAGAAGATGGTGAAACGCTAGTTGCTGATGCAAATACAGGTTGGAAAGCTCATGAAGCTATGAGAGTTGTTAATGGTGTGAAAGATATTGATGTTTATATTGAACAGCCTTGCTTAAGTTATGAAGAATCACTTAAAGTAAGAAAAAATACAACTTTGCCATTTATTTTAGATGAAAATATTAATGATATGCAGACACTTTTACGAGCAGAAGGTGATGGTGCGATGGATTGTATAAATCTTAAAATCTCAAAAGTTGGAGGTCTTACAAAAGCCAGACAAATAAGAGATGTATGTGTTAACCTTGGGCTCCCTATGACTATTGAGGATTCATGGGGTGGAGATATTGTCACTGCGGCAATTTCTCATCTTGCACATTCTACTCCTGAGAGATTTAGATTCTCTTCAACTGATTTTAATTCATATACACCAGTAAAAACTGCAAATGGTGCACCTGAAAGAATAAATGGAGTGATGAAAGCTTCTACTAAACCAGGACTTGGAATTGAGCCAATAGAAGAAGTTTTAGGAAAAGCATTATATATTTGTGAATAATAATTAAAAAACTAGAAAGGATTATCAATGATTACCGATAATAAAGTGTTTGTTCTCACATTAGTTCTTCTAGTAGTAATATTATGGGCAGGAAATTTTATATCTATTGCGTATATTGTAAAAGAGATAGATCCTTTTACTGCTCTTACACTAAGATTTACCGTGGTAACTTTAGTCTTAATCCCTTTTATACTAAAGTTGCCACCCTTAAAAGATTTTATATATTTATTCCTTGCAACTATTGCAATAGTACCTGGACATTTTGGACTACTATTTCTATCAATTCAATATACAAAGAGTGTTGGTGGTATCTCTGTGTTACTCCAACTTGCAATTCCTTTTTCAATTCTATTTTCATGGATATTGTTTAAAGATAGACCTAGTAACTTAAGAATCATTGGACTAGTCATTGCTTTTGCCGGAATTGTATTCTTATTATATGATCCAAGTTTACTAGAAAGCAAAAAAGCATTTCTTATTGCTGTTGGCTCAGCATTATGTTTAGGTTTATATTTTGTGATAGTAAAGAAGATAAAAAATATAAAAAGTATGGGAATAATTGCTTGGAGTTCTTTATTAGGAATTCCGATGATGTATATTCTTATGTTATTAAATAATCAATCATTTGAAATTATATATAATATTAAGTCTAACTCTACATATTACTCATTTATATATACAGTTGTAGGTTCTAGTATATTAGGACATAGTATTTGGGCATACTTAATAAAAACACAAGATATTAGTTTTATATCTCCATTTTTACTTCTAGTTCCAATAATTACTGTTATTTTAAGTGCAATTATATTTAAAGAAGAGATTACGTTAAATTTTATTATTATATCTACAATAATAATATTTGGAATTTTCTTAGTATTTATTTCAAAAGATGGAAAAACTTATTCGAAGGATTAAAATGGAGATTTTACCTGTCTCTTATACACATCTGACGCTGCCGACGAAGAGGATAGTGTAGAT
>CAJXPH010000056.1 GCA_913057765.1 uncultured Campylobacteraceae bacterium | reverse complement strand
AGCGTCAGATGTGTATAAGAGACAGTCATAAACCATCGCAATTTCATCACATTTTGGAAAATGTTTACATCTAATGCAATCAGCCCAAATTTTATGTTCAGGTATTTGATCTTTTTCAATTTCATCAAAACCTAATTTTTCAAAAAATTCTTTTTGATAAGTTAAAGATAATATTTGGGTTAATCCTAAAAATTTACCCTCTTCTATACATGACTCAACAAGTTTTTTCCCTAAATTAAGTCCTCTAAAATTTTTTGAGACGACTAAGCTTCTTACTTCTGAAAGTCTTGCTGAATGAATATGTAAAGCCGTAAAGCCTGCAATTTCACCGTCGACTTCGACTACAGTATAAGATCTTATAGTATTAGCCATTTCATCTTCAGTTCGTAAAAGAATCGTACCCGTATCTACTTCTTCTTTAACTACTTCTTGCATCTTTTTTATATGCATTACATTAGGTTTAAAAAAATTAACTTCCAAATAAATATCCTGTTATGGCATTTTGTAAATCAATCATTCCTCTCTTTTTAAGATTAGAAATAAAAATCCCATCAGGATTTGCTCTTTTTAGTTTTTGTAAATCATTTTGTTTTAATTTATCAATTTTCGTAAAAGCATTGATGATAATTTGGTCACCTCGCTTATGCTTATTTAAAAATTCATCAACATTTTTATCAATTGCTAAATCTATATGTCTTGAATCAATTAAATGGACAAAAATTTGTAAACATGGTCTCTCTTCTAAATAACCTGTTAAATTTTTATTCCAATCTTTTTTTAAACTTTTTGAAACTCTTGCATAACCAAAACCTGGTAAATCAACAAACCTTGCAAAAAGATAAGGCATTTCTTCATTACCTGTTTTAAATTTAATATCAAAATAGTTAATTAATTGCGTTTTTCCCGGAGTTGAAGAAGATTTAGCTAAACCTTTTCTATTAACTAAAGTATTTAATAAAGATGATTTACCAACATTACTACGTCCTAAAAAAGCCACTTCAGCTCTATCTGGACTAGGAGAATCTACTATACTTTGAGCAGAAGTTAAAAATTGAGCATCTATTATTTTCATTATTTATCTCCACTTTCAATATTTAATATAAATCTAACAGGTTTTTTCTTACTACCACTAACTTTTGCACTTCCAGTTAACTGGTTAATAAAAATCTTTTCTCCAAACAATTCTCTATCTTCTTTAACTTCTTTTAGATATCCATTCCCAATAACTGTATATTCTTGTTTATCTGGATTATAGATTACTTTATTCCCTCTTCCTTTGTAATGCTTTGCATTTGAAATAATTTCAAAATCAACATTCCCCGTAGCAATATATTTTAAAGGTTTTTTTGCCTTACCTTGTGTTTGAGGTTTAACATAAATTTCTAGTTTGTCAGAATTTAATCTATCCTTAGCCATTTTTAGTTTTACATTTCCTGTAAAAATAGAAAGACCTTTCGCATCGTTTGTTTCAAAATTACTTGCATCTATTATTAACTTATCTGTAGCTGCAAACACTGCAGTAATACAAATTAAAAAACCTATTAAAAATTTCATAATATATTTCCTTTATTTTTTTTCAACTTCAACCTCAAAATGAGCTTTGTTAGCTTTCATATGATATTTGTTCAAATTTAAATATATGTTCTCACCTTTAATATAATTATTAAAGTAAGTACCTTCAAATGGCAAAGTATTTGTGGCAATTCCTGTTTTATCATTATAAAGCAATTCATTTGTATTTAATGTAATAGAATTATCTCTTCTAAACTTAACATTATTTAAAAACTTAAAATCATCACCTCTTTTTATAATAACATCAGAGAATAAAACATCAGTAAGTTCTTTATTATTCTTATCTTTATTTTTTAATGTCAAAACACCATCATACATCACATCTCTATCTTTATATCGTAATGCCTCTTTTGAATCTACAATTCTATGCATACTATCTGTAGTAAGTGTATACATTGTGGAATCTGTAAATGTCAAAAGGGCAATATCTTCAGTTGCACCTTTTTTTGTTTTATCTTCTACAGGAATGAAATAACTTAGTATTGATAAACCCAAAAGGGCAAAAATAAAGATTCTTATAACCATGCGTTTATAAAATCCTCTTCTATTCCATCTTCTTTAATAATATATTCAATCATCTCTCGTACTGCACCACTTCCACCTTTAGCTTCACACTGTACATTTACAATCTCTTTTATATATTTTGAACCATTTGCAGGAGTAAATGAAATGCCTGCTTTTTTAAGCATTTTAAAATCATTTAAATCATCACCAATAGCGGCAACCTCATTCCAAGAAATATTTTCTTCTTTTAAAATATTTTCTAGAATTTCATCTTTATTATGTACACCTTGGTAAAGATGTTCTATTTGTAAATCTTTTGCTCGTCTTTCAACAATTAAAGAAGTACGTCCTGTAATAATCGCTGCTTTTTTTCCAAGTTTTTTTGTCCACGTAGCAATTGCTAAACCATCTGATACATCAAAAGTTTTTAATTCATCACCACTATTTGTATATGTAATTCCACCATCAGTTAATGTACCATCAACATCTAGTACTAAAAGCTTAATCATAAAACACCTTTAGTACTTGGAATTCCTAACTTCTCATTTTTTGCTAAAGCACGTCTTAGTGCAACAGCAAATGCTTTGAAACTTGCTTCAATAATATGGTGTTTATTTCTTCCTCTATCTTGAATAATATGTACTGTTAAACCTGTATTTCCAGCAAGTGCATGAAAAAACTCTTCAACTAATTCAGTATCAAATTCTCCAACTTTTCCTGAAACATTAACTTCATAAACTAAAAAAGGTCTATTTGATAAGTCTAAAGCACATGTTGTTGAAGCTTCATCCATTACTACAGTTGCGTTACCATATCTTTCAACTTTTTCAATCGGGAATATTTCATTTTTTAAAGCTTTTCCTAAAACAATTCCACAATCTTCAACAGTATGATGTGCATCAACATGTAAATCACCATCACATGTTAAATCCAGATCAATACCACTATGCTTTGAAAATGCTTCTAACATATGGTCAAAAAAACCTACACCCGTATTAATATTTGATGTACCATTACCATTGATATCAATTTTACACTTGATATCAGTTTCTTTTGTTTTTCTATTAATTTCTGTCATAAATATTCCTATTCAGCGATAATCATTGCACTATTTAAACCATTATTAGATCTAAAATCTCTAGCTTCAGACTCTGACCTAAATCCACTAATCCAAACTCTATTTAAATCTGTGCTTTTTATAATAACTCTATACCTATTTTCTAATGCCATTTCAAATTTTCTTTTTGTAATTTTAGCACCTTCTAATCTACTAAAGGCTCCAACTTGTACAAAATATTTTCCTACAGTTGCAACTTCCGCTTTTTCCTCTTTAGTTGTTGCTATTTTTGCATGGAAGCCAAGAACAGTGACATTAACTCTAGCTGTCCCTTTCTTTACCATTCCAATATCATGAGCAGCTTTATTAGATAAATCAATAATTCTTCCAGATACAAAAGGTCCTCTATCATTAATTCTTAAAATAACAGATTTTCCATTATCTTTATTATCAACTCTAACCATTGTATTCATTGGCAATGTCTTATGTGCTGCTGTATCTGCATACATATTATAAACTTCACCATTTGAAGTTTTTTTAGCATGAAAATTTGGTCCATACCAAGAGGCAATACCTCGTTGAACATCACCAACTTTTGCTAATGTAGGATAATATCTTTTACCTGCAATTGTATAAGGCCTCATTGTTGCTCTATGCATTGCTTTTGAGTTTCTTATTTTTTCATTTGGAATTGTTTTATAAACTCTTTTACCAGTATACGTGCCATTACTAGATTTAGAAGTACATCCCGAAAAAATAAATCCAGCCCCTATAATCGCTAATATAGAAAGTTTAATTGCTTTATTATCTAAGAACAAGTCTATCTCCTATTTTTAAGAATGAATTTTTCATCTTATTATCTTTCATAAGTTTTTTAACACCAATTTTATGTTTTCTAGCAATAGAATATAAAGAGTCTCCACTTCTAACAGTATATTTTTTTAATCTTTTTCTAGAACTTTTTTCTTCAACAAACTTAATTTTGCCAATCATATCACTAGGAATTGGTAAAACAATTTTTTGTTTTATTGATAATCTACTTGATTTAAAATTATTGTAATTTTTTATCAAACTAGTCGGAACTTTATATTTTCTAGAAATTCCAGAAAGAGTATCACCCCTTTTTACAATATGAATTGCAAATTTTGTATCTTCAATATCATTTCTATTTTCATTAAATCTTGAAAGCCTACTATATGGAATATTAATAGTGTAATATTTATCAGTAGGAGGGATAATAGACTGCTTAATATGTTTATTAAGATTTAATAAATCAATATAAGTCATACCAATAGATTTTGCAACATTTTTTAAATGTAATCCACCTTTTACTGGTACAGTAGCTATAGTTTGTGAAATTCCCATATTAAGTAAATGAGAGTTTTCATCATATTTAATGAAATTTTGTGAATTCATCATAGCTAAAGAGATGATTTTTCGAATATATCTTCTACTCTCTTTTGGTAAATATTGTCTCTCTAAACCTTTTTGAACAATTAATAAATCTTCTACATCAGGTTTAATATCCCATTTTGAAACAGTTGAATAAATTTTCCCTAATTTTGAAAATGAAACTTTTCTTTGTTGATAAGCTTTAATTGTTTTTCTATAATCTTGAATTATTTTACTATTTTTTTCTTCAGGATGTTTTTGAACATATAGATCTAAAGTAGCTCTTGTAATTGCTTCAATTACTCTACCTTCACCACAATTATATGAAATTGCTGCTAAATACCATTTCCCAAATCTTTTATGTAATGCATTAAGATATTGTGATGCTGAAAATGTAGATTTAACTAAATCCATTCTTTCATCAACATACATATCATTTCTTAATCCATATCTTTTTGCAGTAGCTGACATGAACTGCCAAAGACCAGTAGCCCTTGCACTAGATCTTGCATCAATAGAAAAATTAGATTCTGCCATAGCCATATAAATGAAAACATCAGGGATGCCCTCTTGTCTTAGTATATCTTTTACTCTAGGCACAAAAAGTGATGCCTCATTTAAGTTTTCTACATATCTATGCGAATTTCTTCTATTTTGAAACTGTTCATACACTTCTTGTAATTTATAATCAGTAATAAAAGAAGACTTTATATCTAAATCTTCTAGTATCTGAATATCTCTCTGAGAAAAATTTGAACCAATTAATGAAGCGTGCGAATAGATAGAAAAAATCATAATTAATATAATAAATTTTTTCAAATACGATCCTATTTTTTGAAATAGGTAATATTTTATCTAAATTATTGTAGAAAACTGCTTAAATAAGGTAAGGGTATTAGTTGTAGTAATTTTTTCAACCTCTTCTTTAGTGATTTCTAATAGGTCTGAAATTTTATCTGCAACATAATTAGTATATGCCGGTTCATTTCTTTTTCCTCTAAAAGGTTGCGGAGTTAAATAAGGTCCGTCTGTTTCTAATAGTAATTTATCTTTTGGAATTTTAGGAAGAACTTCTACTAGTTTTTTTGCATTTTTAAATGTTATAACTCCACCTATTCCAAAGTAAAAATTATGATCTGCCAAAGGAAGGAGATGTTCACTGGCATTATAACAGTGTAAGACACCACCAACTTCTTTTGCATTGTTATCTATAAGAATCTGTCTAGAATCATCTGATGCTTCTCTAATGTGTACTATTAAAGGTTTTTTAACTTTTTTTGCAAATTCTATTTGAGAAATAAATACTTCTTTTTGTTTTGCAATATTTTGTTTTTTTTCTTCTTCATCATCAGGAAGCCTATAATAATCTAAACCACATTCTCCAACTGCAATACACTTTGGGTGATTTATATATTTTTCCAAAACAGACTCATCATACTGTTCCATGTCATAAGGATGAATTCCAACAGCAAAAAATACTTCATCGTATTTTTCTGCTAATTTAATAGCTTGTGGTAAATCATCAAAATCTGCACCTGGAATTAAAAAACCTTTAACTCCACTATCAACTGCCCGATGAATAACAATATCTACGTCTTCATAATATTGTTTATTGTCTAGATGACAATGCGTATCTATGATTATGAGAAAGACCTTTTTTCAATTAAATTTAATAAAGCATTAATTTCACCTAAGTCATCTGCTTTAATCCATGCATCAATTCCAAAGTTTTTAAAGGCTTCATAATCACTATCGTCTTCAATTATTGCTAATGAAACAAACTTATCTTCACATGCATTTGATTTATTTTCTTCAAAATCAAAAATTGTATTAATATCAATTATTGCAACAACCGCATCTCCATCAGAACCACTATGATAATGTTCAACATCATGTTTGTCATCAATTAAAGATTCATCGAATTCATTAAAAGTTACTATTTTCATATACTACTCCCAATTGGTAATTTATTAATTCTATCAAAAAAATAATTAAAATACTACAAGATATATCTTGCGGTATCTTCATCATCTATAATATCATCTAACTTTTCTTTTACTAGTTCACTTGTGATAATAATTTTCTCACCACTCTTTTCATCTGCTTCATAAGATATATCTTCAATTACTTTTTCAATAACAGTATGAAGTCTTCTAGCTCCAATATCCTCTGTCTTTTCATTTGCAGTAACTGAATATTTTGCAAAAGCGTGAATAGCTTCATCATCAAATTCTAATTCAACATTTTCAACAGCTAATAAAGCTTTATATTGTCTAAGTAAAGAATTCTTTGTATTCGTTAAAATTTTATATAAAGCATCTTCATCCAAATTATCAAGTTCAACTCTTAAAGGAAATCTTCCTTGAAGCTCTGGAAGTAAATCTGAAGGCTTAGAAACATGAAATGCTCCTGCTGCTATAAATAAAATATGGTCAGTTTTAATTTGCCCAAATTTTGTATGAACTGAACTTCCTTCTACAATTGGAAGTAAATCTCTTTGTACACCCTCTTTTGATGGGTCTTGATTTTGATTTTTTGATCCAGTTGCAATTTTATCTATTTCATCTAAAAATATTATACCACCATTTTCTGTTCTTTTAAGTGCTTCAATTTTAATGGCTTCTTGATCAAGAAGTTTATCACTTGCAACCTCTTTTAAAAGTACTCGTGCATCTTTAATTGTTACTTCTTTTTTTATCTTATCTTTATTAAGTCCACCAAGCATTTTGTTAAGGCTTTCTTGCATAGAAGACATATCCATTGGCATTGAAGAGTCTAATAATTCAACATGAGCTTTTTTAGGAATTTCAAGTTCAATTTTTCTATCATCTAACTCACCACTTAAAAGTTTCTCTTCCATTTTATTGTAAGTCTTAATAAAAGATTCTCTAGCACTATCCGTTGCCCCTTCAGGTAAAGGAGGAAGTAATTTTTCGATAATTAATTTATTTATCTCTTCATGAAGTTTATCTTTGATTTTACTTTCATATTCTTTAGTAACTAATCTAATTGATTCAAAAACTAAATCTCTAACCATAGATTCTACATCTCGTCCAACATATCCAACTTCTGTAAATTTTGAAGCTTCAACTTTTATAAAAGGTAAACCCATCATCTTTGCAAGTCTTCTTGCAATTTCAGTTTTACCAACTCCTGTACTACCAATCATCAAAATATTTTTTGGCATAATTTCTTCACGAAGTTCTGGTTCTACATTCATTCTTCTATATCTATTTCTTAAAGCAAGGGCAATTGTTTTCTTTGCATTATCTTGCCCAATAATATAATCATCTAAATATTTAACAATCTGCTTAGGTGTCATATCCATAAGTTTATTAATCCTCTAACTCTAATATTTTAATATTTTGATTTGTATAAATACAAAGTTCACCGGCAATCATAAGTGATTCTTTTACTAAATCAACAGGTTTTAAATCTGAATGTTTAGCCAGTGCTCGTGCAGCAGAAATTGCAAAATTTCCACCTGAACCAATAGAAGCGATACTTCCATCTTCAGGTTCAACAACATCACCATTTCCCGATAAAATAAAGATATGATCTTTATTTAAAACAATCATCATTGCTTCAAGTCGTCTAAGAACTTTATCTTTTCTCCACTCTTTTGAAAATGAAATAACAGCTTTTAACAAATCACCTTTTGTAGTTTCTAAATGACCTTCAAACATATCATAAAGATTAAATGCATCAGCAGTACTCCCTGCAAAACCAGAAAGAATCTGATTTTTATATAGCTTTCTAATTTTTGTTGCATTACCTTTTAAAACTGTATCACCAAAAGTTACTTGACCATCTCCGCCAATTACTGCATGGCCTTGCCCTTTATAGGCAAGTATCGTAGTAGCGTCAAACATTAATTATTCTCCAATAACTACTACAGATAAAGTAGCATGTATTCCATGACCTAATTTACAATCAGCTTCAAAAGTACCTTCAGCTTTTATTTTAGTTTTTAATGAAATCGACTTTTTATCAATTTCTATAGAAAATTGTTCTTTTAAAGCTTCACCAATCTCTTTATTTGTAACAGACCCAATTAAGTGTCCATTTGCACCAATTTTATGTGCAATAGTTAGTTTTGTAGCATTTAACTTTTCAGATAATTCTTTTGCAGTAGTAATTTCTTGTGCTTCTTTTTCATCTTTTCTTTTTTGTTCTGCTTTATATTTTGCTAACACATCATTTTTTGCATGTAATGCTAAACCTTTTCCAATAAGGAAATTTTTTCCATATCCATCTTTAACTTCTTTTACTTCACCAGCTTTACCAGTTCCATTTACATCTTTTAATAATAATACTTTCACAGTTTCTCCAATTTTTTTAAAAGTTGGATATTTTACTATAAGTTGTTTGAAGTGAGTATTAAGATGATAATCTATTAATTTTTTAAATTTTTATATAATGAGACTAGTAACAATTTAATCTCTAATTAACTCATAAATAAAATAAGATATAATAAATATAATGATTTATAAGGAGAAACTATATGGATTTAGTTTTGGAACTGAATTCTCATGCCCTAGGAGTAATATTCCTAACATTGATAGCTCTATTTCTTTTTACAAGAGAGAATTTTCCTATTGAGACATCAAGTTTAATAATTCTTGTCTCATTAACTGTTGGATTCACACTTTTCCCATATACCAAAAACGATGAGACATTGCATGCTCTTGATTTTTTTTCTGGTTTTGGACATGAAGCTTTAATTGCCGTTTGTGCTCTAATGATTGCAGGACAAGGGCTAGTGAGGACAGGTGCATTAGAACCAATTGGTAGATTTCTATCTAGATTATGGATACCTTACCCTAAGATTTCTTTACTTCTAACTCTTTTAATAGGTGCCATTTTAAGTGCTTTTATAAATAATGTTCCAATTGTTATTCTTTTACTTCCTATATTAACTGCCGTTTCATTACGTACAAAAACACCTGCATCAAAAATATTAATGCCTATGGGATTTTCTACATTAATTGGAGGAATGAGTACGACCATTGGTACATCTACAAATCTTCTTGTGGTTTCTGTTGCTGTGGATATGGGATTAAAAAGTTTTGGAATGTTTGACTTTTTTCTTCCTGTTTCAATTGCTGCACTTATTGCAATATTTTACTTGTGGATTATAGTTCCTCTATTTATTCCAAATAGAGAAGCACCTTTTTCAGATACTTCACCTAGAATATTCTCAGCTAAACTAATGATTGTAAAAGATTCTACTTCTGAAAATCTTACCATTGAAGAGCTGATACAAAAAACAGATGGAATGATGAAGATATCGAGATTATATAGAAGTAGTAGTGATATTTTTATTTTTCCCACTAAAAATATAAAAGTAAAAGCAGAGGATATGCTTGTTGTTGAAGATACACCTGAAAATCTTAAAAGCTATGAAACAATACTAGAAGCTGCATTATATACAAACCTAGGAGCAGTTGATAATGAACATCCTCTAAAAGCAGATGACCAACAAATTGCGGAAGTAATAATATCACAAGGTTCAAAACTAAATAATACTACCTTATCTCGAACTAGATTTTTAACAAGAAAAAATCTTTTATGTTTAGCTCTTCATAGGTCAGGAAGAACTCCTAAAACTATAATAAAAGATATTTCTGACATAACTTTGAAAGAGGGAGATGTTTTATTAGTACAAGGTAAGACAGAGCATATAGCTGAGTTAAAAAGAAGTAGAGAATTATTAGTTCTTGATGCAACAGAAGATGTAATTCAATCAGAAAAAGCACCTTATGCCTTTTTAATTATGTTTGCTATTGTTCTGGTTTCAGCCTTAGGAATTTTACCAATTGCTATTAGTGCTACCTTTGGAGTATTATTAATGTTCTTAACTAATTGTATTAACTGGAAAGATGCTTCTAATGCATTAAATACTCAAGTAATACTCATAGTTGTTGCTTCATTAGCATTAGGACAAGCTCTCTTAAAAACTGGGGCAGCATCTTATTTAGCAAATATTTTTGTTTCTTCCATGGAAGGAAGTTCAACAACAGTCATGTTAAGTGGATTGATGTTATTAATGGCAATAATAACTAATATTGTATCAAATAATGCAGCAGCAGTTATTGGAACACCTATTGCAATTGGGATTGCATTACAATTAAATCTTCCACCAGAACCTTTTGTATTAGCTGTTCTTTTTGGAGCAAATATGAGTTATGCAACACCAATGGCTTATAAAACTAATTTATTAGTTATGACAGCAGGAGGATATACTTTTAATGATTTTTTAAAAGTAGGTATTCCTCTTACAATTATAATGTGGCTTACATTTTCTTGGCTCTTACCTTTGTTGTATAATATTTGATACTTATAAAAAGATGAAGAAGGAACATAATCTCTTCATTTTTTTATCTTCTAGGTTTAGGTAAACTCCTTACTTCATCTTTATCAATAAAGCCATCATCATTTAAATCATGTTTTTTAAAATTTTCTTTCATCTTTTTTGGGGCTTCTATATAGGAAATCTTATTATCATGATTTTTATCAAACATAGTTATATGCCCAGGCCTTTTTTCTAATTTAAATTCACCTTGATTAAAAGATTTTTTTATTTCATTTGTTTTTTTATTTTTATATTGGACTCTTAAATCTTTACTCTGGTCAATTTTAAAAAAATCATCACTAACACATCTAACAAAGTTTTCTATTCTTATTACATCACCTTGAGGACCTCTTCCTTGACTAAATCTAGAAGTAGAACCACTTTTAGGATCACTCCTTTGCGCTCCAGCACCATGTACATCCAAAAGATTTTTCATATTAGTTTTTCTATCTTCCATAAAACCTAAAGCTCTACCAAAAGATAAATACACTGCATTTGAACCAACTTTTTTTCCATCTAAATGTGTAGTACTTGTCCAATAAAAAGGAAAATCTTTATCATAAGATTCATTTCTTATAGAAGTCACATTAAAGATATCACTAATTGCTGCACTGGAAGTAGTATCAGGTGATTTTCCATAATCAACAATACTTTGAAGTTCTTTTGCATTTGGCAATTTCCAATTTGTTTTTCCTGCATAATTTAAATTTTCACAGTAAAAAATTGCATTTTCCCAATTCATTCCTTTTTTACTATCACTTTTCATCCAAGTAAGTTTTGTTGCATTATCAAAAATTGTTCCATTATGATTATCAACAAAATCATTTTTCCCATAAGACTTGTTACCTCTAACTAGTTTTAAATAAAATTTTGTGGAACCTCTATTCCCTTTATTAAACTTTGGATAACCCTTTATTCTTCCATCAGCAAAGTTTACTCCAAAGAAAGTTTTTGATCCATTCATCGTTGTACTAACATAGTCAGTTTTTGTCCAATATTGAGCATCAATATATCTCTTTTCATCAGGATATTCAAAATCGAAATATGAAGTATTTATATATGGTTTTGCATCTGAAGGAACAGTAGCTATATCATGTCTTCCTTTCCCAGTTCTACCAGAAAAATCAATTAATGAATAAAGTTCTTTAATAGTGGGAATACGCCAGTCACTAAAGCCCCCAATGTTCGAATATCTAGCATAATCAAGTGCTTCATCCCAAGTAAGTTTTTTACTAAAATCTCTTTGCCAGATAAGTTCAGTGTTATTATCTTTAATTGTCCCATTATTGTTATCAAAAAAACTAGGTTTATTTTTTATATAGGAGGAGTCTTGTCCAAAAAATCTATCACCTTTTTTTGGTTTTTTTATATATGAATTATTATCAAAATAATTCTTCTGTCCTGTATCTACTATGATATATGTTGGTTTTTCTTCTGAAAAACCAACTGTATACATACTAACTAGTAGAGTAAATGTTATAAATGTTTTATTGTTCATATTAATCCTTTATATGAGAACTGAACAATTATAAATTGGTAAAATTAACTTTGATTAAACAAAAAGTAAACCAAAGTAAATGGATTTGTTTTAGCTTGCAATATCAAGAGTGTTAGGTAAATTATGTCTAATATTTCTTTTTTTAACATAATTGTTTAAACCAATATGGTTGTTATATCCTAATAGTTTTGCAATTTTTCTAACTGATAAACCAACTGATAAAAGTTCTTCGATTTTGTCTCTTTGTTTATCAAATTTAGATTTTTGAATAGTTCCTTTTGGTTTTCCTAAAACTTCACCTCTTAACTTCTTAGCAGTTAAAGCCTCTTTTGTTCTTAGACTCATTAGCTCTTTTTCTAATCCTATAGTCATTGAAATTACACCCAAAATCATTTGAGTTAACATATCTTTATCGTCAACTAAATCTAAATTTTGTTTTATAACAACAATTCTAATTTTATTTGAAAGTAAGAATTTAACTATCTCTAAAATTGTCTCGATTGTTCTTCCAAAAACATTTAAGTCATAAACTAAAAGAGTAGACGATGACTGACAATTTTTTAGAAAATCTAGAATATTTTTTTCATCATCAGGAGTATTTATTTGAACTTCAATTGCTTGATAAATAGAGAAATTATTCCTGTCTCTTATACACATCTCCGAGCCCACGAGACCAGAGAGGATCTCG
>CAJXPH010000055.1 GCA_913057765.1 uncultured Campylobacteraceae bacterium | reverse complement strand
CGAGATCCTCTCTGGTCTCGTGGGCTCGGAGATGTGTATAAGAGACAGTGTATATCCTTATAACTTATTAAGTTAAAAATAATTTTAACATTTATACTATTAATATTAGAAAAACTAATACCTAGCAAGTACTACAAATTCAGTAGAACATATAGTTAGTTATGATTTTGGAAATAAAATTTCTACTTCGGTTCCGTTCCCTTCCTCACTAGTTATTACAATTTTTGCATTATGCATATCAATAATTTTTTTTGAAATTGCCAATCCTAGGCCTGTTCCACCAGAGTCTTTATTCCTACTCTTATCTGTTCTATAAAACTTTTCAAAAACTTTTTTTTGTTCATTTAGGGAAATTCCAATTCCTCTATCTTTAACATTAATAATTATGTATTCTTCATTTGAATAATTTTTTATTGTTACATTTGAATCTTTATAACTAAAAATAATAGCATTTTTTATAATATTTTTTAAAGCAATTTTCAATAATTTTGAATGTCCTGAAATATGTGTTGCTTCATTAATTTCATATTTTATATTGATGTTTTTAATTTTTGCAAAACTTTCTAATTCTTTTCCTGCTTCTAAAATAAGTTCATCAACATAAATTTCTCTTTCAATATCTTCTAAATGATTTTTTGATTTTGCTAAAAATAAAAGATCATCAATAGTTTGCTGAATAATTAGAACTTCATCTAAACAATTATTTAAAGTTTCTTTATATTCTAAAGATGAACGATCTTTTCTTAATGATATTTCAATTTCACCTCTAATAATTGTTAAAGGTGTCTTTAATTCGTGGGAGGCATCACTACTAAATTGTGAGATTTTTTCAAATGACAATTCTAATCTTGTCAATAATGAGTTTATCTCTTTAGTAAGTATATATATTTCATCATTGTTGTTATTCGTTATTTCTAATCTCTTAGATAAATCCATTGCATGTATATTTTTTAAATCCTTAATAATCTTTGCAATAGGTGAAAGAGATTTATATATTAAGAAGTATCCACCAAGTGTTGCAAAGATAAGGATAATTGGTATGATAAATAGTAGTATATATAAAAGATTTTCTAAGGTACTATTTAAAGTATCATTAGTTGTTGCTACTTCAACAATATAATCAATGTTATTGAGTTCAAATTTCAACCTACTAATTATATATGGTTCTTGAACTTCAAATATTATAGTATCCGTATTATATTTTTTTAGTGTATTAAAATCTTTTTTTATATCTTTTGGAAATTTTATAGATTTAATACTCTCTATTTTAGTATCAATTTTTAGAAGTCTTATATATAAAGGTTCAAATTTGTATTCTTTTTCTTCATCAAAATCTTTTAAATCTTCTATGTCATCATGTTCTAAAATATCGTCTGCAATATCTAAAATAATGACTTTTAATGTACTTTCTACTTTATCTAAGGTAGATATTTCTAGTGCTTTATGTAATGAAAAAGAAAAGACAATTAAAATGCTTAATTGAATAAGAAAACCATAAACTAAAAGCTTTTTTTTAATTGAAAGTTTATTCATCATTTATTTTAAATCCCATTCCTCTAACTGTTTTAATTAGCTTTTTTTCATAAGGTTTATCTATTTTGTTTCTTAGTCTGTAAATATATACATTTATGACATTACTCATATTTGTATCATCTAAATTACTTAAAGAATCCATAATTACAGTTTCTGATAAAACTTGGTTTTTATTTTTAATTAAAAATTCTAAAATCGAGAATTCTTTTGAGGTAAGAGGAATTGTATTATTTGCTCTTTTTGCAGTTTTTGAAAGTAAATCTAATTCTAAATCATCTACTTTTAATATAGTATCAAAAGAGTTTTTTGTTCTTAGTTGCACTCTAATTCTTGCTAATAACTCAGAAAATGAAAAAGGTTTTGCTAAATAATCATTTGCACCAAGATCTAAACCTTTTATTTTATCTTCAATAGAATCTTTTGCTGTAAGCATTATAATAGGAGTTTGAATCTCTGATGCTCTTAAAGTTTTGCATACTTCTATTCCATTTTTTAATGGAATCATAATATCAAGTAAAATCAAATCATAATCATTAACACTAGCTAGGTAAATACCCTCTTCACCATTTAAAGAATAATCAATAGTGTAAGATTCTTCTTCTAAACCTTTTTTTAAAAAATTTACAATTTTTTCATCATCTTCAATAATCAAAATCTTCATTTAATACCTCTTGGTTATTTTACAGTTTTTGAAATTAATTCAAGGATTGTAATTTCATTATTAGCTTTATATCTATAATTAATTCCCCAAGTACCTAAGCCCTTATTTACATAAATTGCAGTTTTACTTTTATAAAACAGACCAGATAAAAAAGGCTGTACTAATTTTACTAAGAAATGAAAAGGAAAAATTTGACCACCATGAGTATGTCCACATAGAAATAATGAAGTATTTGTTTTAGTTGCAAACTTATAATCTTTTGGTTGATGAGAAATAAAAATTGTTGCATCATTATACTCTAGAAAATGCTTGACTCTTTGTTCATCTCTTCTTATTCCAAATAATTTTGAAAACCTATCTGCTAAGCCTACAATGCAAATTTTATTACCATTAAAATCTATTAGCTTATAATTGTTATCCATAAAAATAAAAGAGTTAAGTTCTTCTTTTAACTCCTCTAACCCATAAACAATATCGTGATTTCCACTTATAAAATATACTGGTTTAATAAAAGCTAAACTATTTAAAATTTGTAATTTCTTTTGTATATTTTTGCACTTACAATTTATAATATCTCCAGTAATAACAGCAAAATCATAATCTAAACCCATACATATATCTATTAAATTAGACATAGTACTTTCCTGCATTTTTTTATTTATATGCAAATCACTTAAATGAAGTATTTTTAAACCATCTAAATGAGGATGATTAATCAATACTTCAATTTTCTTGGGATTTGGAAGTTCCATTTTTTAGAATACTTTTTCTAAATCTTTTTTTTCAATGTAACTAATATTTTTAATTACTCCATTTTCAAGTTTGTAGACTGTTGTTTTTTCTTCTTCTTGTAAAAACCTTTTATCTGATTCATCATAAATAAGTAAAATACTATGTTTATATTTTTTCATTTTAGGTAAAGCAAACATTTTTGTAATAATTGAAGGCATATCTGAAATATTTGCAATGAACACAGCATGATTATTTTGTAAAAAATCTGGATTTTTACTAGATAAGAATTGATTTACATCTGCTCCTGTACCTTTTTCAAAAGAAACAAGAATAGTTTTCACATCACTATTTACTGTATGCACTTTATCAAATTGATCAACTAATGAAAAATTGTTGATATTTTTATTTAACTCAAAACTATTTGAGAATAACAATGTTGCGAATGTTAGAAGAAATACTATTTTTTTAATCATCTATTTCCCTTTTCTGTATGATAATTTATATTTTATATCTATTTGGTCTCTAACTGTTAGAAACAACAATGATGGAGGCTCTATATTAAATTCAGTTAATTTAATAGAAAAATTCCCGCTTAAATTTAATAACAATGGATCTTCTATTATAGTTACTATTGATGAAATCTCTTTATTAACTCCATTAAGTGTTAGGAAACCATTAATTTTATAGTTTGTATCAGTTTTTTGAATGCTTTTAATTTCAATGTTAATTGATGGATTAGTTTCAATATTTAAAACATTATACATATGCTTATCTCTATGTAGGTTGTCACTTACTAAAGATAAAGGAACAATAGATATCTTTCCTTTTATTGATTCAATATTTTCACCTATTGTCAAAGTAGAATCTACTTTTTCTGTTTTTGGGTTTATTTCGCTATCACCAAAAATTTCTGTATGAGCTTGTATTTCTCCTTTTTTTAATGTTAAGTTATTTCCAAATGAAAATATACTTAACACAACAATTAATATTAGTTTATACATAATGTAACTCCTCTTTTTGCGTTTGTTGTGTATTGATCACTTTTAAAAGTGATAGTAAAAAAATTGTAGGAACAAAGATAATTAGACTTTCTAAAGCTACAAATAATCCAGCACCAGATGCCATCCAGCCTATAAAAATCATATACATACTAATTGTTTTTAAATCCTTTTTCATAATTGTTTGAAGTATTGCTACATTATAAAAAGAGATTACAAAAGGGTAAAAAAGGGATAAGATAAAAGCTTCTTCTAAAAAATAGAATAGATAACTAAGAGCGAATAATATTATTATAAATAGTTCTTTTTGGTTTTTTTGCATTTTATATTTAAATGCGGCAACTACTCCAATAATATGAAAAAGTGCAATTTCAAAACTATATCCATCTCTCCAAATTGAAATTGTTATATCTCTTGACAGAGTTTCAAATAAAGCAGAATCTAAAAATATCCATAAAATCATCACAAACAATGAAAATTCTTGATAATTCTCTTGTTTAGCTTTTTCTTTTGGCAAAAAAATTGAAGCTATAAAGGGTATGATAGTAAGTACTATTGCTAAATCACCTCTTAAAGAGGCTTCATAATTGAATAATGATGTTCCTACTACATAAGAAATTGCAAGTGCAAATCCTAAATCTATAAATGTAGCTTTTTTCAATTCATTTATTAAAAGTGGTGCTAAAGCTCCAACACTTATTCCTAAAATAAAAAGCATTAAAATTGATAGATTTGGATAAAAGAAACTCATCATTAATTGTAAGCTTAAAAATAAGAAAATTTTATTGTTGTTTGATATATTAAGATAATACGCTAAAAATGAACCAAGAATTCCTCCTATAGGAAGTGGTGCGATTGCAAAAATATCAGAAGAAAAATATTCTACAATTCCAGTTTGTGCAATTAGGAGGTAATAACATAACTCCGAAGAGATGAAAAGTATTAAAGCTAATTGTCCAATTGATATTTTTTGAAAATCTAATTTTTGCATAAAAACTCCTTTTGATAAAAAAAGATTAAATAAACTACTACAAATAATGAATCAAAAGCACTGATAACTAAAGCTTCAATTCCTAAAGATTTAGACATAAAAAGTGCAAAGAATACAGAACTTATAAATACTCTTATAATGACAGTGATATTTGTTAATATGATTTGATGTTCTTTATATTTTAAAGCCATAAAATGTAAGATACCGGTCATACTAACAAATGAAAATACAACATATTCATAAGTACCAGAAAAAGAAAAACCAATAAGTGGATAGATAAAACTAGCTAAAAGGATAAGTCCAATTCCTCCAAATCCATCACTTAAAACACCAATTAAATTGTATTTTTGTAAAGATGTTAAGCTATATTTATTTCGAAGAAAAAACACTAAACTCCCTATTGTAATTAATCCAAAAATTGTTCTTAAAATCCATAATAAATAAATATTCATATTTAAAAATCCTGCTTGAACAAAACCAGAGAGACTCAAACTTGAAAAGATCCCAATAATCCCTACAAGATAAACATAATAAAAAGATACTTTTTTAAGGTCTTCTATATAAGAAGTAAACATAGATAAAACCATAAAAAATATTCCTATTCCCATAGCAACATGAGCATGGGCAACTATTAAATCATTTCTATGAAATACCCATCTTAGCTCAGGCACAAAGAGAATATTTCCTTGTACATCAACAAAAAGAAAAGCAAGGATAGATATAAGAAGAGATAAGCTTGCAAAACTTTCTATCTTTGAATCTTTATACCATCTATAAAGAAGTGGTATATAAAGTAAGGTAAGATATTGTAAAAACCACTCTTGGTTGTATGTTAAAGGTTCAAAAAATATTCTATATAAAACAGAAGAAAAGTAAAATACAGTTGAAATAATCCATAATATATTCCATCTTGCTATAAACTCTTCTTTGTTTAATAACTTGATAATTAAATAGTACAAAGGTATTAAAGATAGACTCATTCCTAGTGTATTGTCTCCATGAGGACCACTAACTGTTCTTTCTACTTGTCCAATTATAGGATTCATTAAAATCAAAAGAGTAATGGGAGCAATAACAACAATTTTTAAACATACTTTCACCCACGTAGGATAAATTTCATATTGTTTAACAAAATTATATAATGCGATGACATAAATTAGACCTGCAAAAGCTAGAATGAAATTTAATTCATAGGGAAAATCATAGAAAGATAATCCTCTTGTATTTCCAAAAAGAAGTGAACTTATCATAAATATTAAAAATATATACCAAAATATAGTATATAAGTTTAGAAAATGAAGTCCTTTTTTAGATGCTCCAACTTCTTTATTTATAAGTAAAAAAGGTAAATATGAAAGCATGAGAGGTACAAAACCATAAAGCATTAGACTAATATGCAATGATCTTAAATTTGTTGGCAATAAAGTTTTTGAATCAATAGTAAAACCCAATAGATTTATAGAGTAAAAAAGTCCAAAAATTAGGCCAATGGCAAAAAACACTAGTGATATTTTAAAATGTGTTTGTACAAAAGTATTAAAGTTGTCCATCTATTACCTTTACAATTCTGTGTATCTTTGAAGCAAGACTCATATCATGTGTTGCAACAATTATTGTTGTACCTTCTTCAGATAGTTTTTTTAAGATTTCAAATACATTTTGTGAATTCATAGAATCTAAATTTCCTGTAGGTTCATCTGCAAAGATTACTTTTGGGTTGTTTATAAGTGCTCTTGCAATTGCTGCTCTTTGTCTTTGTCCTCCTGAAATTTCATTTGGATATTTATCTATAATATTTTTTATTCCTAAAAGTTCTAATAATTCTTCAATTTCTTCTTTACTTGCATTCTCATTTGCAATTTGAATATTCTCTTTTACTGTTAAATAGTTAATTAGATAATGGAATTGAAAAACAAAACCAATATTTTTTTGTCTAAAAGTATCTATATCTTTAATATCTTTAAAATCAATATCTTCAAAATAGACTTTTCCTGATGTTGGATTTAAAAGTGTTGACAGAATTGAAAGAAGTGTTGACTTTCCACTCCCACTTTCTCCTACAATTGATACAAACTCGCCTTTTTTAATCTCGAAATTAATATTTTTTAAAGCAATATCATTATCATAACTGTGTGATATGTTTTGAGCTTTTATCATATTTTATTTCCTTGGATTAAGATTACAGGGTCTGTTTTTGCTGCATTTAGTGCTGGTATTACTGCTCCTGAAATTGCCATAACCATTGAAGTGAAAAATACATATAAAGCTAAGGTAGATGTTATTTCACCATTTACATAACCTTGTAAATGTGAAGAATTTTTTATGAAAAATAGAATAATATGAGATAAGAAAAATGCACTAATAAAACTGAAAAAACCAAGAATGAAACTTTCGCTCATTATTTGATAAACTATTTTTTTCATTGGAATTCCAATAGCTCTTTTAATTCCAAATTCACTTTTTCTTTGATTTATAGTAATACTTAAAATACTTACGATACCCAGTAGTCCCATAGCAAAAGCAATAAAAGAAATTGCATTTGATGATATTTGAATGATTTTAAATTGATTATAGTTATCTACAAAACTATCTGTAGATTTCGCCTCAATTTTAGAACTTAAAGAGTTAATATCTTTTATAAGATTTTCAATTTCTGTATCAATCTTACTATTTACCATAATCATCGATGCACTTTTATTGAAAATTTCTCCAGCATCTTTGATATTTAAAACAACCCCTCCATTTTCGAAACCAATAGAACTTTCGAAAACACCTGAAATATTAAAAGTTTTATTTGCAATTTCAATAGAATTTTTATTCTGTAGTTGTTTATAAATTGAGTGACCAACCAATACTTCATTTTCTTTAGAATATGTACCTTGTATTAGTTTGTAATTTATAAATCTGTTTTTAGTTACTCCATAAACAGCAACAATTGGTAGTTTTTCAACAGGAGATGCTCCTACAATAATGGCTGAGGAATCTTTTATATTAGATAATTTATTTATTTTTTCAATTAAATTAATATCTACATTTGAAAAAAATGTATCAGAAATTTTTGCTTGAGTAATAATAATATCGCCATCACTTCTTAACATAGATGAATACATACTAATAATACCATTTGAAATAGAACTAATTAAAAATATTGAAGTAATAGAGAATATTAGACTTAAATATATTAATGTAGTTTTTAATCGATTGGCTTTTAAAGCTTTTAATGCAGATGAAATCAATAGTTTCCTTTATTATATTTTGTGGAAATATAACAAATGTATATGAAAGCTTAGTGAATAGAATATGAATAAAAATTCATATTCTTTTTCTCTTCTATTGAGGGAAAGAATCGAGTTAACTATGTATTAACTATTAATTATATTTTAGTTAATGGTGGTCTATTATAATTCTAATACAAATTAAGAAGAAATGCGAATCTTCTTAAAATAATTTAAAAGCTGCGAACTTTTAAGCTTATAAAATTTGTTTCCTTGTGTGAAAAAAGCTTCTTTTTCAAGAAGCTTTTTTTTGCCTATATTAAATATCTTCTTTAAACCAATTATTGATCTCTTTAGTAACTCTTTTAATTGTTTTTTCATCTTCATAAAAATCAAATTGTACCTGATTCTCAAACCAAACAAGTTTTTTATCTTTAGATTGAATTGATTTGAAAAGTTCTTTTGGCACATTTTTTCCACTAGCTGCTTTATTTGAATGAACCATCAATATTGGTTTTGAAACTGATTTCATTTCAGGTCTCATATCTATTCCCCAAATCCCAAGCTCACTCATTCTTGTTATTTTGTTTTCCCAAGTACTTTTATTAACCCAAGGCATATACCAGTCATGAATAGATTTGTGTAAAAGTAAAGCATCTTTATTTTCTAAACTTACTACAGGGATATATTCAACTTCCCCAGTTGTTTCAAACATCATTTTTGCTTTTTTTGCTTTTTCTAAACGATTTGATAACTTCTCTTTTCCTCCTGTATATAATTGTGATACCTTTGGAACTAAATAATGACCAGCAATAACTGCAATAGACTTTAACCTTTTATCTTCATTTAGAGCTTTAGTCATCCAGTTAGCTCCTTGACAAACACCTACTCCATAAATACTACTTTTCTCTACATCTTTTAAAGTTTCAAGATAAGTGATTGAAGCTTGAATATCTTTTGTTTTTTGCTTGCCACTTTCAAATCTTCTTGGTTTCCCTTCACTTTCGCCATGATAAGTTGCATCAAATATGACAACTTTATATCCTTCTTTAACAAGTTCTTTGGCGTAGTTTAAAGGAGCTTGTTCTTTTACATAACCAACTGGACCTATAATAGTTATTGCTGGATATTTTTCTTTTTTTTCATTCGGTGTAAAAATAACTCCTTTTAAAGTATTATTACCACTTTTAAAGCTTATAGCTTCACTTTGAATCTTTTCACTTGCATAATTTAATGAAATACCGAGTGATACCAATATTGCACCTAGCACTATTTTTTTTAAAAATTGCATTTTTAATCCTTTTTTTTAATTTTGAATAAAAAATAAACTTTTTTAATTCATTTATTCTTATTCTTTTTGTTATATACAAGCATTTTAACAGTTTTCATGTATAATTAAAATGATTAATTTTATATACTGGATATATCAAAAATGAATACTGATCTAAATTTATTACCAATGTTAAATGCCATACTACAAACTAAAAGTGTGAGTAAAAGTAGTGATTTATTAGGAATCAGCCAACCTGCAGGAAGTAGATTGTTAGCAAAATTAAGAACTCGTTTAAACGATCCTGTATTAGTTCGAACAAGACAAGGTTATGAATTAAGTTCTTTTGCTAAAAGTATCAATAGTCAAGTAAAAGATCTTTTATTCAATGCAAATAATATATTTAAAGATAGATCTTTTAATCCAAGTACATCATCTAAACAATTTAAAATAAGCAGTACTGATTATGGAGTAATATGTGTATTGAATCCTTTGATTTTAATGTTAGATAAAGTTGCTCCAAATATAGAAATATCCATTTTCCCTTGGGAACAAAATACTTTACAAACTATTGAAAAAGGTGATATAGATTTTGCTTTATATTCAGATGAAGAAATTCCTATGGATTTTTACTCTAAAAATTTGTATGAAGAATCATATGTTATATTATTAAAACAAAATCATAAATTATTAGAAAAAAGTATTAAAAGTTTAGATGAAGAGGCTTTTATAGACGAAGTTTCTAGGTACCCTCAAATAGTGCCAAGTTATCCTCAAGTGGATAATACCTATATAGTTGATGATGTTTTAAGTCGTATGGGCCATAAAGAACATAAGATCTCTACATCCACTCCTTATTTCTCGACTTTAGCTATGATGATTGTTAATACAAATAAAATTGCAATTGTTCCAAAAAGAATTGGACTAGAATTTAAAGATTTGTTATCATTAGAGTTAATTGATTTTCCAAATAGAAAGAATAATTTTGATTATAGGCTCATATGGCATGAAAGAATACATCAAGATGAAAGTTTTATTTGGTTAAAAAATGAAATCTTAAAATTAAAACTGGATAAAAAATTAAGTAAAGTTATGTGAACAAATGTTATTTTGATAAAAAGAAAATATACTATTAAATAAAACTTAGGAGAAAAAAATGGTCCATACTTTATATTATGTTTATGACCCTATGTGTTCGTGGTGTTATGCATTTGCTCCAACTTTTGAAAAAGTAAAAGAAAATTTAGCTTCTAATATTAAAATTGTTTATGTTCCTGGAGGATTAGCACCACATTCAAATGAACCTATGCCTCAAAACATGCAGGAAAAAATAGAATCGATTTGGTATGAAATAGAAAAAGTTGTAGGAACAAAATTCAATCATGATTTTTGGACTAAATGTATTCCAAAACGATCAACTTACTTAGCATGTCAAGCAACTCTTGCTGCAAAGATGCAAGGCAAAGAAGAAGAAATGATTAAAGCTATACAAGAAGCTTATTATCAAAGAGCAATGAACCCTAGTGAAGAAGATACTATGATTCAATTAGCAGAAGAATTAAATCTAGATATAGAACTTTTTAAAAACAACCTAACATCAGAAGAAACTATAAAAAACTTTACAGAAAAAATGAATCTTCGAAGTAAACTTCATTTAAATAGTTTTCCATCTTTAGCTATAAAATATAAAAAAGAGATTTATCCAATAAATGTAAAATATAACGACCCTGATGCAATTTCAAAACAAATTGAAAATACTACAGAAAACGTATATTTTTAATCAATAAAAGTATCATTTATAGGTTCAGAGTTATAACAAACTCTGCACCTTTATATTCAATGCCCTCAAAAGAATACTCAACATTATTAACTGTTAATTCCCCATTCATTCTTTCAACAATTTGCTTACTCATATATAATCCTATTCCCGTACCACCCTCTTCTTCTTTAGTAGTAAAATATGCTTCAAAAATATTTTCTAATATAGCTTCTGGAATTCCACCTGCATTGTCTTTTATTTTTATTTTAAGTTGAGTGCCTTTATTTTTTGTTTTTATAAAAAGGAGTCTTCTCTCCCCTCTTTCTTTTTTAACTAACTCTTCTTTTGCATTTTTTAATATATTAATAAATGTTTGTAATAATTCATTTTCTAAGCCGTATATTTCAACATTATTTATATCTTCTATTATTTCAATATTGTTATTTTTAAACTGAGAACTTATAAGTTTAAAAGTTTTAGAGAAGGCCTCTTCTAAATAAAAAGATTCATATTTTTTATTTGGATTAAAAAAGTTTCTAAAATCATCTATTGTAGTTGATAAACTTTTTATTGAATTATCAATTGCAGATGTTGCTTCATTAAATTCTTCATCTGTAAAGGTATCAAATTCTTTACTAAATTTAAGCATTCCATTTGAAGCACTAATAACACTTAATGGTTGTTTCCACTGATGGGCAATATTTCCTATCATTTCTCCCATTGTTGCCATTTTTGATTGTTGAATTAAAAGTTTTTCTTTTTGAATTGCATTTTCCATCTCTTTTTTAATATCATCTCTATATTTTTTAAATCTGTTTGCAATTATCTTTGATATGTAAAATGAGATTAATATAAATATAAATGTAACAATAAAAACTGTTAAAATGATTTTATTAAAGGCTTCTTCTTTCCTTTCTTCTAATAAAGCTTTTCTTTTTTCCACTTCTTTATTTAAATTTTCTAGATAGAAACCTGTCCCCATAGCCCAGTTCCAATCTTCAAATAACTTTATATATGAGATTTTGCTATTAGTATTTAATATCTTACTTGGAGTTACAATAGAAGAGTATTCCATAAAGCCACTTCCATTTATTTTTGCAAACTCTATTACATCATTTACAACATACCGACCACTTTTATCTTTTTTGTTTAATCTATTAGTCCCAACTAAAGAATCATTAAGATGCGCTAAGGTATTTCCTTTTAAATCAAAAATAAATATATATGAATTATCTCCATACCTAATGCTTTGTATTTTTCTTAATAAGTCTTTTTTTAATTTATTTTCAAAATCTTCTATATATTCACCAGTACCAATTGCTATATTATATGGTTCAAAATATTTATAAAAACTAATTTTTTTATATGCATTAAGAGAATCCTTATTCTTATACCAATAATAAGTATCATAGGCTTCTGTCTTATTGTCAATTACCTCAACAAATTTCTTTGCAAACTCATAACCATTGGCATCTTTAAACTCCAAAAAGTTTTTTCCTTCAAGTTTTTTGTTTAACGGTTGTAATAAATTGGTCCCATGTTCATCACTTATAAAAATATATCCTCTTCCTTCATTATAAATCATTCCACTAAGTGCATTTTTAATAGTTTGAAAATTATGTTCTTTTGAATGAGTATGTTTTTTTGTATTCTCTTCAGTATAGATACTTGTTGCAATTCTATGAGCTTCATAAACTCTCTTTTTTAAATCTAATCGTAATAATTCTTCGGCTTTTTCTTTTTCATTTTTAATTAAATTATAAACTCTTTCAATTTCATTCTTTACTCTTTTTTTATTATTTTCCAAATAATTATTTTCAATAAGTTTAATTTCATGGATATAATCTTTATTTTTTTCATTTAAAAAAATTTGAGTAAAAAGAAGTGATAGAACTGTCTCTTATACACATCTGACGCTGCCGACGAAGAGGATAGTG
>CAJXPH010000054.1 GCA_913057765.1 uncultured Campylobacteraceae bacterium | reverse complement strand
AAGAAATATTATTGAAAATAATAAGATATATCCCAAAAGGGCAAAAAGGTTAAAACAACAAGGTAAGGTTATTGTCTCTTTTGAGATTTCAAAAAATGGGAAAATAAAAAAAGTTGTATTAAAAAATGCTTGCCCTTATAGAAGACTGAATACTGCAGCAATTGAATTATTATTACAAATTGCGAAGTTTGAACCAATTCCAGAAGAGTTAGAAAAAGATACATGGGCTATTGAAGTTCCAATAAATTATTCAATAGTTAATATTTAGGAGAGATGTTTTGATAATGTTTGAGTTACTAGATTATATAGATAGAGGTGGGTTAATTGTTTATATATTAATTGTACTAAATATAATTGGATTTTCAATTATGTTGTGGAAATTTTTAGAAATTACAGTTGCTAAGTTTAGAAAAGAGATTGTTGCAAAAAGAATTATTAAAATGATTGAAAGTAGCAATGATAAATATGAAGATAAAACTTTTCAAAATGCACTTGATAAATATGTAAATGGTTTAGAATGGGGATTAAATACAGTAAAAATAATTGCTTCTATTTCACCTTTGATAGGTTTACTAGGAACCGTTGTTGGTGTTTTAAATTCATTTGATTCTATTTCAAAAGCAGGATTGGGTGACCCTACAATATTTTCAACTGGTATTTCAATTGCATTAATTACAACAGTTGCTGGTCTTATAGTTGCAATTCCACATTATATTGGATACAACTATTTAGTTGGATTTATTGATAATTTAGAACATAAAATAGAAGAGAAAGTTATAGCTAAATTATGAGAAAAAGAAGAGAAACTATTGCTCCTGATTTGACTCCTTTAATTGATGTTGTATTTATTCTTCTTATCTTTTTTATTGTCTCATCAGTATTTAAAAAAGAAGAGCTTGCTTTAATACTTGATTTGCCTTCCTCTCAAGCTCAAGAATTGGAAATTGAACCAAAAGAAATATCTATTGAGATAAATAAAAATAAATTAGCTATTTATGGAAAAGAGATAAGTTTTAAAGAATTAGATGGCAAACTATCTGAAATAAATGATAAGAAAAATAATATAATTGTTAGAATTGATAAAGATGTTATTTATGAACGTATCGTAAAAGTTTTAGATAGTCTTCAAAAGTATAACTTAAATAATCTTTCTTTAGTAACTAAAAAAGAAGAAAAGTAGTTTTACCTACATCTTCTTCATATATGTACTAAGAGTTGAAATTAGTTCATCATTAAGATGATCTAATTTTATATGGTTCTTATAACATTCATACTCATTTAGTATAAAAGTATAGTTTATAAGATTTGTTTTTAAACTTGTATCTTCTGTCAAAAGTATAATTTTAGAAGAAATTTCTTTTATTTGTAATTTTTTTTCTTCTAAATTATTACAATTTATAGTCAATATATTTTCAGACAACTGCGAAAATAAATTTAGTTTTTTATCTCTTATCCATTTTTTCTTTTCTTGTTTTTGTGTAAGTTTTGATGTTACTATCGAATCAAATATTTTCGTAGTGATTGAACCTACTATGATATTTGCAGTTGTATTTATTAAAGATAAAGCTATCATTTTATGTAACCTTTTTGATATTTATTCTCAAATTCTAGCATTTAAATCTTAGAATAGTATTAAAACGATAATTGTTATCATTAATATTAAGTTAAGTTTTAAGACTGTATCATAATGATACCCATTATCAAGGTATAATCATGAAAAAATTTAAAAACTATAATCATTTAGAAGATTCGCTTCTATATAAAAGAAATGTAAAAATACATAAAAACTTATGGAAAGTTTATTCTTTAGCCTTGATTACAAGTTTCATAGTCATAACAATAAAAGGATTTAATTAATGGATAAATATGAAATAGATTTTGATACTTTTTTACTAAACTTCAAAGAACATGTCCCTAAGCTAGGTTTTAAAAACTCTGTGCAAAAAGATTATATTTTAAAAATATTATATTTCTCAGGCGAACATTTAACGGCAGAACAAATAGCTTTTAATATAAAAAAAGAGTACAACATTGATGTTGGAATAGCAACGGTTTACAGAACAATGAAGTTTTTTGAAGAGATGAATATTATTGAATCTTTAGATGTTGGCGATGGAATGAAAAGATATGAATTAAATTTATCTTTACATCACGACCATTTAGTTTGTACTTCATGTAGTAAAATTATTGAATTTACTGACGATCTTATAGAAAAACAACAAGTTACAGTAGCAAGAAATTATAACTTTGATTTAAAAGATCATGTTATGACTATTTATGGCTTATGTGAAAACTGTCACTAGACAGTTTTCTTACTGCTTTTCTTTTAACTAACTAATAACTGATAATGAGTCCGATTTTATAATAAGTTCCACTTAAGATTAAAAAAGCCAAACTAAAAAAGCAAAAGGAATATTTTTGATAAAAACAGAAGATATTATAAAAATAGCAAGCTATTTTTCTATTATTGCTCATACTCCTGGACGACTAAGAGTTAGAGTAAACCCAAAAATTAAAGATGAAAGTGAAAATATATCTATAGAAGATATAGAAGATTTACCAAATAGAATTGATGGAATTAAAAGTATAAAAATAAAAAAAATCATTGCATCAGTTACTATTCTTTATGATTCAAAAGTTTTTCCTTCTAAACTTTGGGAAGATTTAATTAAAAATGAAAACTTAGAAGAATTAACAGAAATTATAAATAATTTAGCAAAGGAGGTTGCATAATTGGAAGAAAATTATGATGAACAATTACTTTTATCTCAAAGAATAGATATAAATAGTGAACAACCCATAGTTTCACAAGTGCTTAGAATAGCAGTTTATGATGAGTTTAAAGCTTATGAAACATATACAAAAATTATAGAAGAATTTGGTTTTGTTCAACCTTTTGTAAATATCAAAGAAGCAGAAGCAATACACTATAGTGCATTGATCCCTCTTTTAGAAAAATACGGAGTAGAAGTACCGTCTAATAATTGGGCTCTTAAAATTGAAGTACCAAAAACTTATGTTGAGTGCTGTGAACTAGGTGTTGCTTCTGAAATCAAGAATATTGCTATGTATGATAATCTTTTATTTCATGTGCAAGAAGAAGATATAAGAGATGTTTTATTTAGACTTCAAGCAGCTTCTTATAATAATCATTTACCCGCATTTAGAAATTGTGTGATTAATCATTATGGAGTATCTAATAACTCAGAATTTAATCAAGAAGATTTAATGCAAAAACTTGGTGAATATCAAGGCTTATTAGATGATTTAATGACAGGAAATGTAGATCAAAATAAATTAACTGAGCTTTTTTCAAAATTAAATATTTCGATGATTAGTGGAGTAGGATTTGGAAGTGCATCCGTTGCACTTTTAAATACTTACTTAAATAACAAAAATAATAAGGAGTAAGTTATGGCATTACCATTTGTAGTAGGATTGGCACTAGGTGCAGGAGCAGTTGTTGCTTTTAATAAGTCTGATAAGTTAAAAGAAATTGCAGGTAGTCTTTTTGATAAATCAAAAAATGTAGCTAACAATTCTTTGGAAAAAGGTAAAGAAACTGTTGAAGATGTAAAACAAACAATAAATGCAACAGCTGAATGTATCAAAGAAAAAAAAGAACAAGCTTCTCTTGAAGATATAAAAGAAGAAATTGTAGTTAAGAAAACTCCTGTAAAAAGAGGAAGAAAACCAAAGGCTAAGGAAGAATAATGAATCAACCATTAATCAATACTGGTGAACCAAGAAATGTACTTGGGCATATTGTAAGTGGAGCCGTTGCTTCCGCAATAGTCTCAGGTACAATTAATTATAAAAAATTAAAAAATGAAGAAATTTCTCCAAATGGTGCTATTAAAGATACTGTAAAAAGAACTTCCCAAGGTGCAATTGCAACTGGTACAGCTATCGCTACTGCAAATTATATTGGTCAAAAAGGTGGATTATTTAAAGCTTTAACTGCTGTGTCTATTGGCATGGCAGGTATTTATACTTTGGAAGTTATAGATGAAAAATATGAAGCTATTTATAATAATGATCAAGATTTAATTAGTGAAGGTGAATAATGAAGAATAATTATAACTACGATATGAATATTGAAAATACAAGAACACAAAATAAACAAAATATGAATATCAATCACAATCCTTATATCACTCAATCTATGAATCAAAATGCTACAAATGGACAAGCTAATCAACAAGCTCAATCAGGATTTAACAATGGAGATTTTGTAAAAGGAGCACTAATTGGAGCAGCTATTACTTTTCTTTTAACTAATAAAGGGGCTCAAGAATCTCTAATGAAAGCAGCTTCAAAAGGAACTGAACTATTTCAAGCAGGAATGGAAGAGTTAAAAGAAAGATATGAAGATGCTCGAGCCTCTATGGAAGCAAATCAAGAATAGAGATTATGAATAATCAATTTAGAAAAGTACATAGTACTTCAAATAGAGCAAGATATAAATATTTTTTGTTAAAAGACAAATATCTTGATGAAAATATTTTAAAAACAGATTTAGAAAGAATTGAAGGTATTATCTCTGTAAGAGTAAATAAAAAAGCACATAGTATAATTTTTGATTTTGAAGAAAATTCTGTTTGTGAAAGAATTGAAAAAAAATTGTCAACCTTGAGTGTTGACGATTTATTAAGTTCTTGTACAAATGCATCAGTTTGTGTATCTTGTATAAGTGATGAAGAACCTAGTATAAAGAGTATGGTTAGAGCCAGTGGTGCTTTAGTTGCTGAAAGATTTATTCAAAATGATATGTTGAAAGCTAGTATTACTACCTCTGCAGCTATCCCTATGTTAATTGATGGAACAAAAGAACTTTTCACTGAAGGATTAACTTCAAGAGTTTTAGAAAGTGCAGCGGTTGGTATCTCTATTTATAGAAAAGATTATTTAGCTGCAAACTCTACAAATGCAATGTTAGAACTTGGTGAATATATAGAAGAAACTACAGTTCATAAAAGTGATGATTTGTTAAAAGAACTATCAAAACCAAATGTTGAAGAAGCATGGGTTGAAAAAGAAATTGATGGTAAATTAACTGAAATTTTAATTAAAAGTGTTGATATTCAAATAGGTGATATTGTAATTGTTGGTATTGGTAATACTGTTCCTGTAGATGGTCATATAATTGATGGGAGTGCAAGTGTAAATGAAGTTTCTATGACAGGAGAAGCTGAGCCAGTTGTAAAACGTAGAGGCGATAGAGTTATTTCTGGAACTATTGTTGAAGATGGAAGACTAAAAATTTGGGCTGAATATGTAGGGGCAGATACTGCAACACAAAGAATCAAACACTATATAGAAAACTCTTTAAATGAAAAGTCGTCAGTACAATTAAAAGCTACAAAACTTGCTGATAAACTTGTGCCTGTTACATTAGGATTAGCTGGAGTTTCTTACGTATTTACAAAAGACTTTGAAAGAACAGCATCTATTTTACAAGCAGATTATTCTTGTGCTTTAAAACTTGCAACACCAGTTGCATTTAAATCGACTATTTCCAAAGCAGGTCATCAGGGTATTATGATAAAAGGGGCAAAGGCTATTGAATCTTTACATAGTGCAGATACCTTTGTTTTTGATAAAACAGGAACTTTAACTGAAGGTGAACTTGAAGTCATTGCAGTTGAGTCATATGATGAATCATGGACAACTGAGCAATTACTAAATCTTACTGCATCAACTGAAGAGCATTATTTTCATCCAGTAGCAGAAGCAGTGGTGAAAGCTGCAAAAGAGAATGGTTTTGTACATATGCATCATGAAGAAGTTGAATTTATAGTTGCACATGGAGTTAAAACAGAAGTAGATGGAAAGCAGGTTGTAATTGGAAGTAGACACTTCCTCGAAGATGATGAGAAAATTGATTTTTCGCGACATAAAGAAAAAATTGAAAAATCACTTATCGATGGTAAAACACTCTTATATATTGGTTTTAATGGAACACTTTTAGGAACAATTGCACTAGCGGATAATTTAAGAGCAAATGCAAAAGAATCTATAATTAGATTAAAAGAGCTTGGTGTAAAAAATATTGTGATGTTAACAGGTGATACTAAGAAAAAAGCTCAAATGATAGCTGATGAACTTGGAATAGATGATATAAAAGCAGAACTTCTTCCTACAGATAAAGCTAAAATTGTAAAAGAACTTATGGCTGAAGGTAAGAAAGTGGCATTTATTGGTGATGGGATAAACGATGCCCCTGCGCTAATTTCTGCACATGTTGGTATATCTATGAGTAGGGGTGCTGATATTGCAAAGGCAACGGCAGATATCTCTTTATTAAAAGATGATATTTCAGCAGTAGTTGAGGCAAAAGAGTTGGCAAATAAAACTATGCAATTGATAAATAATAATTTCAATGCAACTGTTGGAATAAATTCTGCAATTCTTGCTGGTGCAACTTTTGGATTATTTTCACCAATAGTAACAGCAGTTTTACATAATGGAACAACAATAGGGTTGTTACTAAATTCTATAAAAGGTGTAAAGGTAAAAAAAAGTAATAGTTGATAATAGTTATCAGTTTAGTTTAAACTTACTTAGATAAAATTAATGATAATTATTATCAAAAGGAAGATTATGCCATTTTTATTACCTCTTGCAACAATTTTAACAGCAGCCTTAACTGTGAAAACATTAGATGGGACTGCTAAAACTATAAAAAGAAGAAAAAAAAGGAAAGAGAGAAATGCCAATTGATTTAGAAGTACAAAAAGAAGCAGCTAAAATTGGAATGACAGCAACTTTGGGTGCAACAGTTGTTACTTCAATGTTTATGAAAAACAAACTTGCAAAAAAAATTCATATAGGAGCAGGTGCTGCTTTTTGTGGATTTGCACTATGGCATCATATGCTTTATCAAACTAAGAAAAAAACTTCTTCAAAAGAAACTCAAACAGAATTAAACGTTTAGTTATTAAATTCTAAATATAAAAGATTACTAAAGATATTTATTTTAAGAGTGGTGCAGCTGGAGGGATTTGAACCCTCACGCCGTTAAGCACGAGCCCCTCAAGCCCGCGTGTCTACCGTTCCACCACAGCTGCACATATTTTAAATTAATATATTCTTTTTAAGTTAACTATTATATATTAATTAAGAGGCGAATTTTACAACTAAAATCCATAAGTTTAACTTAAAATATTGTTCACTACGAAAGTAATAGTCAAGAGAAGAATCTCTTGACTATTTTTAACTTTCTCTAAATTTCTTTTTATTTACAGTTTCTAAAATTTCATATGCTAGTTTTGAAGTATTTTCTGCAATATCATGAGCTTGTGTTGCAACTGATGCGTTTTTTTGTGACTGTTGGTCTAATCTTGTAACTACATCATTTATTTGCTCAATACTAGTCTTTTGTTCTTTTGACGCTTCTGAAATATCAACAATAGCATCTGTAGTTTTTAAAATATTTTCATTTAATTTTTCGTATCCTTTTATCATACTATCTGCAATTTGTTTTCCACTATCTGTTTTTTGTGTAGCATTTCCAACTAAATCTTTAATCTCTTTTGCTGCTTCCGCTGAACGAGCTGCAAGATTTCTAACCTCTTGCGCAACAACTGCAAATCCTTTTCCTGCTTCACCTGCTGTTGCTGCTTCGACTGCAGCATTTAAAGAAAGAATATTTGTTTGGAAAGCAATTTGGTCAATTACTGTAATTGCTTCTGCAATAGCCTGTGTTTGCTCATTAATCTCATCCATTGATATAACAGTTGAATTAGCCAGTTTTTGACCTTCTTTGATTGATTTTGAAAGCTCATCTGAATGATTAGACATTTCTGCAATTCTATTAGTATTATTTACAACAGTACTTGTGATTTCTTCTAGTGCCGCTGCTGTTTCTTCCAAAGATACTGCAGTTTCATTTGATGATCTATTTAAAACATCGACATTTTGAAGTAAAATTCTTGAACTATCTTCTAATTCTAAACCATTTATCTTATTTTCTTGTAGCATTTGATTAATAATATTACATAGGTCATTTAAACCTTTTGAAATATTTCCATTTGCATTTTGAATATTATTTTCAAAATTTAATTCTGAATACTCTTGAAGTTGAGATAAAATAGGATTGATGTCACTATTTACATTATGACTAATGGTTGTAATCATTTCATTTAATATATCTTTTAATTCATTTAGTGATTTATTTGAAGCAGAATTTTCAACTTTTATATCTAGTTTTCCTTTATTTACTTCAGATACTACTTCTTTTACATTATTAATTAATTCTTTGTCTTGATCAATTCCTTCTGAAATTATTTGCATTTCCGTGTTAATAACTTTTGCCATATTTCCAAATTCATCATTTGTATCAATATTAATTTTTTTTATTTCATTTTCATCACTTTTTAAATATCTAAAAAAGAAATTTAATCCATTTTCAACAGTTTTTAAAGGTGATAATATTTTTGTTAACGAAAATAAAATAAGTCCCAAAATTACCAAAAGAAGTGCAAGGTATAAAATTACTTCTTGCATAATTTGATTATTTATTTCTTCAAAGATTGAATCTTTATTAAGCTTGATTACAAGTTTCCATTTTGTTGTATCTATTGTACTATAGGCTACTAACTCTTCAATCCCATTTTCAATAGTTTCTCCAAATGAATCTTTCTCATTTGTTTTAACTTGTGTATATATGACGTCTTTTTTATTAAAAAGTTTTTGATTTTTATGAATGATAATATTTTCTTTTTCATTTAAAAGGTATGCACTTCCTTTTCCATCAAGTTTTACTTTTAATACACTATCAACAATTGTATCAATAAATATATCAGAACCTATTACTGCAATAATCTTACCATCTTTTGTTATAGGAGCAGAAACTGAAAGTACTAATTTTTTACTTGTAAAATCCACATATGGTTCACTAACTGCTGGACCATTTAATTTAACAGCTTTTTTATACCAAGGTCTAGCTCTAGAATCATAGTTGTCTTTTTCAGGTTTTCTTGAACTAGCATCATATTGAAGGAAGTTACCATTTTCTCCAATACCAAGATATAATCCTTCAAATTTACCAGCTTCCTTCCCTAATCTAAGTTTATCAACAATTTTTGAATTGTCAATTGTTAATGTTAATGGTGTTATTTCTTTTGCTACGGCTTCAACTACATTAATCTTTGATTGAATATAATTGTTAATAAATTTTGAGGTACTTTTTGCTAAATTTAATTCTTTTTGTTTAATAAGGTTATATTGCGAACTATAATTATTTTTTGCATTATAAAAACCTAATATCATAAATGATATGACGGTACTAAACATAACAAGCCCTAATATTTTCCCTTTTATACTATCTATTTTCATTATTTCCCTTTTTAATAAATACTGTTTTATAGACATTATTTATTTACTTTTTTTTACTATATCAAACTAGAATGGCATAAAAGTGGCTTATTTGTGAAAATTTAATTTAATTTTTTAAGTTAAAAGTTTTGAGAATAAATATTTTTGAAAAGAGAGATAGTTAAAAATAGAAGTAAAAAAAAGGCCAAGAGTAAAAACTCTTGACCTTTTTAAATCTATAAAATCTGTAATCTAGATCTTAAAGGAATGGGTTTGCATATAATGCAATCATAGCAACAACAAGTGCATAAATAACTTGTGCTTCGATCATCGCTAAAGCAATGAACATAGTTGTCATTAATTTTCCACCAAGACCTGGGTTTCTAGCAGTACCAGCAATAGTTGCAGCAGCAGTGTTACCCATACCAATAGCACCACCAAGTGCAGCAAGACCAAGACCAATACCTGCAGCAACTACAGAGTAAGCTTTTAATGTTTCGTTTGCAACAGCACCGTCAGCAGCAAGAGCAGCTCCAGCGATAGCAAGCATTAATAAAACGATTTTTTTCATTCGTGAATCCTTAAAAAATATTTTTGACCAAAGTCTGTTCGGATAGCGTAACCACAGTAAACTGTAGCAATACTTACATAAATGCAAATATTTCCCTACTTGACACCTTGTTCGGCCAAAATTATACATCAAATATATTTAAAATTTGATTAGTTAAAAGAATATTTTTTTGCATGATTACTTTAGGTAACAGTATTTTCTATTTTGCGATTATTAAAATTTTTATGTAAATTTTTTTTTGTGCCATTGGTTTACCTTTCTTTGTTAAAATTTCTATAGTAAAGAGTACTTTAATGAATTAAAAATAATTTTATTTTTAATTTTATTGATGTATAATTGTTACTCTCTAAATGAAATAAAAGGTAATAAAATGAAAAAACTATTCTTTGGGCTTACATTTTTAATTGTATTGATACTAGCAGGAATTTACGGACTACTATTCACAGCTCCAGGTAATTCTTATGTTGCTTCAATTATAGAAGAAAAAGTTAATGAAGGTCAAAAAGACGTAACAATGAAAGTTAATGATTTTAAATTAACTCTAAACGATATATTATTTAACGCAACTATTGATGATAACTCAACAATTAATGTTCAAGGAGATTTAAATATCTTTGCAAAAAATGTTGATTTGAATTATGATGTAAATATTAAAGAACTTTCAACTTTACAAAATATCACAAAACAAAAACTTAATGGTCCTTTTTCAACAAAAGGAACAGTAAAAGGTAATCAAGAACTAGCTATTGTAAAAGGAATTAGTTCAATTGCTTCTAGTGATACTTCATATGATATAAATCTAGTTGATTTTAAACCTAGTAATATTTTATTTAATATGAAAAGTGCAAAAATTGAAGAATTATTAAATATAGTAAATCAACCAATTTATGCAAATGGAAATATTGATATTAATGCAAATATAAAAAGTGCAGATATCCCAACATTAGACGGTTTAATCACAACAAAAATTTCAAATGGTATTTTAAATGCAAAAGTTATAAATAAAGAATTAAAAGAAGCGCCTACTTCCCCTATATCTTTTAATGGTGATATTATTACGAAGTTATCACCTAATATGGCAGATACAAAAGTTGATTTTGATAGTTCTGTTGCAAAAGTTGATGTTGAAAAAGCAAATATAAATTTAAAAACATCAGTTATAAATACTGATTATAAAGTATTTGTAAAAGATTTGTCTAAATTAGAACAAATTATAAATCAAAAGTTTAATGGTTCTTATACTACTTCAGGATTAGTTAGTGTAGATAATGGTGTTATAAAAGTTGATGGAACTTCAGATATTTTTGCAAGTGATACCACTTATGATATGAAAGTAGTAGATTCAAAACCTGAATATGTAAATGTAACTGTAAATAAAGCAAAAATAGAGTCTCTATTAAATTTATTAAATCAACCAAATTATGCAAATGGTTTAATGAATATTGATGCAAAAATAAAAAGTGCAGATATAAAAAATCTAGATGGAAAAGTTTTAACTACTATTTTAGAAAGTAAAGTAAACAATACCGTAGTAAATAAGCAGTTTGAACAAAAACTGAAAAAACCTATTATTTTTAAAGGTGATATTGTTACTGACTTAGTAAATACACAAGCTATTTCAAAAATAGATTTAAATACAAGTGTAACAAATCTAGATATACAAAAAGCAGTGTTTGATATAGAAAAAGGAAGTTTTGTTAGTGATTATACAGTTGATTTTACTGACCTTTCAAAATTATATGATATCACACAGACTAAAATGAGAGGTGCAATTAAACTAGCTGGTAATATTAAACAAAGTGCTGATAGTTTATCAGTTGATGGAAGTTCAAGTTTATTTGGTGGTAATTTAAACTTCAATCTTTTAAATGATGACTTTAAAGCAAATATAAAAGATGTAGAAGTAAAATCTTTAACTCATATGTTATATTACCCAGAAATCTTTACTTCAAAATCTAATATAAATGTTGATTATAATTTAGCTTCTAAAATAGGTAAGGTTGGTGGTAATTTACTTAATGGACAATTTGTAAAAAATCAATTCTCAGATACTATCAATACTTTTGCAAAATTTGATTTAACAAAAGAAGTTTATGAAAAAGTAATTATTAACAGTGATATGAAAAAGAATATTATAAATACTGTAATTGATATGCAAAGTAAATATACAAAAATTAGTGTTCCAAGTAGTACCCTTGATACTGATAAAAACAGTATAAATGCTTTAGTTCAAGCTACAATAACAAAGTATACTTTTGATACTACAGTAAAAGGAAGTTTATCAAATCCAAAAGTAAAAGTAGATACAAAAGCATTCTTAAAAAGTAAGTATGGTAAAAAAGTTAAAAAGAAAGTTGATAAATATAAGAAAAAATTTGAAGATAAATTGAAGAAAAAACTTGGAAGTGATTTTAAATTAGATAACTTATTAAATAAAGCTCCCTCTAAGGATAATGCTTCAGCAACTGCGGATAATGGACCATCAAATAAAGAAATTGCAGCTGCATTTAAAAAAATGTTTGGTAGCAACTAATTGAATAGAGGCTATTCTTTAGCCTCTATATTTTTTGTTAAAGTTAACGAAACACTAGCCCAAGAAGCTATTCCCCCTCTATACCACAAGATTTTATTTTTAGGATAACCAATTTTTACAAGATATTTTATTGCTCTTGGTGATTGTGCACACCATGAACCATTACAAAAAAATAGTGCAGTCTTTGCATTTGTAAAATCATATTTCTTTTTATCTAAAACTTTTACACCTAAATTCTTATAAGCTTGATGATATTCTTCTATAAAGTCTTCATCATATTCTAATTCATCATATGGAATATTAATAGCACTAGGGATTGTTCCTGTATCAAACCAATCTGATATTCTACTATCTACTAAAATATATTTGTTAGAATTTTTTGATGATCTATTTGCAATAAAATCTAACACTTCAAGTTCTCCTACTGTTGTGATACCTGCTTTTAAAGTAAGAGGTTGAATTACTCCTTTTGTTGAAATGAGAGTTTTTTTACATTTTTCATGAATTTTTTTTGAAGCTAAATTACCAGATTGAAAATTTTCAACATTAACTGGTATATCTAAGCAGACAGGAGCAATTTCTCTTTCTATGGTAATTTGTTCTTTTTGATTATTTGAATATATATGCATAACTTTTACACCTGAAATAGGTAACATCATAGGATTTATTGCATATAAATTTAAAAATGTAAAAAATAGTAAAAAGAAAAATTTCATCTAATATCCCTGTCTCTTATACACATCTCCGAGC
>CAJXPH010000053.1 GCA_913057765.1 uncultured Campylobacteraceae bacterium | reverse complement strand
TCTGGTCTCGTGGGCTCGGAGATGTGTATAAGAGACAGACAAAATATAATCTTATTGATTTAAAGAAAAAAGTTCTACTATTAAAGGAACCAAAAAAAGTACCATCTAAAAAAGAATTATCAGAAGAAGAAATTTTACAAGCAGTGTTTGATTCAGAGATATAAGGATATAAATGCAAATTTCAAATAACAGATCTAGTTATGATTCTACCGTTCAGAATAATACTTCTGTTCAACAAACTAGACCCTTAAATAGAGTTAAACAGTTTCTTGAAGCATTTAGAGTTGATTTAAGTTCCAGAGCTCTTTCAAGTAAAGAATTCAATGACCCAAGTATAAACTTTCCTACACACAATTCTGATGTGCTTCAATATTCAAATAGTCTAAATCTTATATTTAAGCCATAAAAGAACTGTTATTCAACAGCTCTTTTAAATTTTTCTAACTCTTCTTCTATTGATGGTACTCTCATAAAATGTTCACCTATTAAGAAAGCATCAGCACCAATTGAACTTAATCTTTGAATTGTCTCCACATTTGAAACCCCAGATTCAGCAACAATAATTTTTCCATTAGGAATCATTGGGATTAACTTTTCACATAATGTCATATCCATTTCCATAGTTTCAAGATTTCTATGGTTTATACCCACTATATGAGCACCACATTTCATTGCCTTTGTTAGATCTTCTTTATCATGAACTTCAACTAAAACTTCAAGACCTAAATGTAAAGCATATTCATATAGTTCTTTAAGATCTTTTGTACTTAGCGATTTTGCAATAAGTAAAATAAAATCTGCTCCATAAACTAAAGCCTCAACAATTTGATATTTATCTAAAATAAAATCTTTTCTAAGTAAGGGTGTTGGTACATATCTTCTAATTTGAGTTAAGTATTCTAAATTACCTTGAAAGTAATGAGGTTCAGTCAAAACTGATATTGCATTTGCTCCACTATTACTATAACTTTGTGCAATTAGTAACGGATCAAAATCTTCTTTTATAACACCTTTAGATGGACTAGCTTTTTTAACCTCTGCTATTATTCTAATTGGCTCTTCTTTTGTAGCAGTTAAATATGGTTTAACATCTCTTGGAGGAAATGGATTCGCACTTAAACTTCTTCCTAACCAATCTAAAGAATAATCTTTTTTTCTTTTCTCAACATCTTCTCTAGTTCTTTTATTAATCTCATCTAAAATCACTTATTACACTCCTTAATTTTTTTCCAATGTGTTTTTATTTCTATATCATCTAATCCTGCACCATCAACAACTTTTTGAATATTGATTAATGCTTCTTTACACTCTTTTAATTTATATTGTCCCCAAGCTAAAGAATCGATATAAGCCAAATTATTCGGTGCCTTTTCTAAAGCTTTATTAACATATTTTAAACCTTTTTTTACATCAATATCAAGGTCAATTAATATATATCCTAAATAGTTCTGATAAACATGATTATCTAAAACTGTTAATACATCTTCAAATTTTTTAATTACACTTTTTATAACTACTTTTTTGTCTTTTGCTATTTCAAATTCAAGCATAGCTATTTGTGCAAGATAATCAATATTTCCTTTACCTGAATAAAGTTTATTTGCTAAACTTAATGCCTTTTCATTTTGATTATCATTTCTATATAATGAAAAAAGTTTATCGTCATCTGCTTTACTTTTTTCAAGAAATTTTATAGCATCCTTTATATCTTTCTTCTCTAAATAATACATAAGAAGTTTATATATTTTATCTAGTCTAATACCATTATTTTTTTCTTTATACGTATAATATGTCTTCTTTAACACAGATATTACACCATCAATATTTTTTTGTTCTTGATAGAAAGCCAAAAGTTTTGAACAAATTAGATCATTACATCCATATAGTTTAGTATGAGATTCTAAATAATTAATAGCTTCGTTCTTTTCATCTAAATATACATACATAATATTGGCTAAGTTAATTAATGAGTTAGGTGCTAGAGAATCTGAATAAACCTTTATATACACCTCTTTTGCTTTTTTATAATCTTTTTTATGTAAATGTATATTTCCTAATAATTCATAATTTATATTTGCTTTATATTTTTTTAACAAAGAATTAGTTTCAACTAATGCTTTATCATAATTCTTTTTTTGTGCAAGTGCTAAAATATATACTCTTAATATTTTATCTTCATCTTTTAGAATTTCTTTTCTCTTATTATCAACTTGAAGAATAATATCATCATATTTTTTTAGAGTATAAGATATTTTCACATATTCAAAAAGATATTCTTCTTTAAAAGTTTCTAAAAATAGTTTTAAGTAAATTTCTCTTGATTCTTCTTTTTGACCATTTCTATCATATTCCAATGCAAACATAATATACCTATCTTCATTTGCAAATGTTTTATATTTGTAATCATTATTTATTAAATTACTTTGAGCTGGTTGCCTTAATTCGGTACAACCAATTATAAAAAATATTAAGAAAAAATATATTATAACTCTTTTATAGCTGGACACTCTTGTATAACCTCTTCTTTATTTTGTTTAAAATAGTCCCAAAAAGGGAATGTTCTGCACTGTATTGGCCGGGCGTCATAAATAGTACACTGTTTTTTTTCTAAATTAAAAAATATACAGGCATAATTATCTTTAGATAATTGTACCTCTTTTATACTATATTTATAGCCTCTTTTTTCTAAAAACTTAACTCTTAATTCATCTAAAGTAATATTTAAGTGTATTGCAAGATTTTCAATCTCTTGTTTATTTATCCAAATATTACCACTTTCCCCTATGCAACAATTACCGGCACAAGTATCACAACCTTTTGGATCAAATCCAAAATCGAAGCCTTCTTTTTTAACTATATTCATATTTGTGCTTTTATACTATGTGTAGAAGATTTTTTATAAATACTTTGAACTTCAGAAGTGAATTCTTCATTTTTAAATACAACTAACGAATCCATAACTTTTAAAAGCGATTTCGAATTTTTTCTTGCATATACTAGAACTAAAGTTGCATCTTTGTTTTTTTTAGGATGAACAAATTGTAAACTTTCAATATTTAACTTATATTTTTCTAATAAACTAACTATATCGCTTAACTGTTTAACATCATAACAGAAGAAAAACTTACCACTATTCTTTAAAATTTTTGAAATCTTTTTTATAAAATCTTCTAAGGGTAAACTATCATTATACCTTGCTATTTTAAGGTTCTCATTTTCACTTTTCACTACATTACTATGGTAGAAAGGGGGATTTGAAACACATATGTCAAACTGCTTATTAAAATTCATTTCTAAAAAAGAACCTTTATACATATTGTTTTGAATCTTATTACATTTTGCATTTATCTCAGAGAACTTCTGAAAACTACTTTGAATTTCACATTGATTTAGATTTAATTTAATATAATCCCTTGAAACAAGTAAGCCTAAAATACCACTACCGCTACCTATATCTAAAAGTTCACCATTAATATTTTTAAACTTTTCTAAATTTTTACAAATAAAATCATATAAAAAATGTGTATCACTATTATAACAATAACCATCATTAGGTTGATACAAAACCAATTAAATACCTTTGTCTATTTTTTTAAGATTATATCTAATAATACATTTAAATATAGTGATAGAAGCATCTTCCCAAGTAAATACTGTCATTAATATTTATATCCAGAATATATGTGATTTTTGAAACAAGTAACAGTATTTTTTTATATAAAAAATGCTGTAGCATAAAGTAACATTAAGCAGATTCGCTCAATTCATTCTTATATTTAAATATACTTTATTTCTAGAATTAGTTATCATGTTTCAAGAATATTTGAGTTTTACTCAATATATTAATCAAAATTTTAAGGGGAAAATATGGCAATTATGGAAGCTCCTACAAACACTCCTGTTTGGGTCGATGAGAGTAGATGTAAAGCATGTGATGTTTGTGTATCAGTTTGTCCTGCTGGTGTTTTAGCTATGAGACCAGAACCAACTTCAACATTGGGTGCAATGATTCAAATTGTAGCTCATGAATCGTGTATTGGTTGTAATGACTGTGAACTAGCATGTCCTGATTTTGCAATTTTTGTTGCAGATAAAAAAGAATTTAAATTCGCTAAACTTGCTGATGAAGCAAAAGAGAGAGGCGAAGCGATTAAGAAAAATAACTATAGAGTACTTGATGCTTAAGGAGAAGAAATGGCAAGAGAAATAATTTCAACTGGTAATGATTTAGCTGCAATAGCTGCAGTAGATGCTGGATGTGAGTTTTTTGGTGGATATCCATTAACTCCTTCAAGTGAAGTAATGCATACAATTTCTGACCTTTTACCTGCAGCAGGTGGAGCAGCGATTCAAATGGAAGATGAAATTGCAGGTATCTGTTGTGCAATTGGTGCAGCAATGTCTGGAAAGAGATCTTTAACAGCGACTTCTGGTCCTGGTATTTCTTTAAAAGCAGAGAATATTGGTCTTGCATTTATTGCAGAAGTACCTTTAGTAATTGTAAATGTAATGAGAGGTGGTCCATCAACTGGTTTACCAACAAGAGTTGCGCAAGGTGATGTTTTACAAGCTAAGACTCCAACACATGGTGATTATAAATCAATTACTTTATGTGCAGGTACGCTAGCAGAATGTTATACTGAAGTTGTAAGAGCATATAACTTAGCTGATAGATTTATGCAACCAGTATTTGTTTTATTAGATGAAACTATTGGACATATGAGTGGAAAAGCAGTTTTACCTACTCTTGAAGAAGTTAAAGCTGGAATTGTTCCAAGAAAAACTTTTGATGGTCCTGCGTCTGAGTACAAACCTTACGATTGTGAAAATGATCAACCTGCAGTGTTAAACCCTATGTTCCAAGGATATAGATATCACTATACAGGTTTACATCATGATGAAAAAGGTCACCCTACTGAAGATGAACAAAAATGTGATGATTTAATTAAAAGATTATTTAGAAAAGTTGATAATCATATTGGTGAAATTGAATTAAATGAAGAATATATGATTGATGATGCGGATATAGTAATTATTGCTTATGGATCAATGGCATTATCTGTTAAAGAAGCAGTTAATAGATTAAGAGACGAAGGAATTAAAGTTGGTATGTTTAGACCAATTACTTTATGGCCAAGTCCTGCAAAAAGAATTAAAGAAGTTACTGATAAAGTACAAAAAATTCTTGTTACTGAGTTAAACTTAGGTCAATACCTAGAAGAAATTGAAAGAGTAAGTGGAAGAAGAGATTTTGATACACTATTAAAAGCAAATGGTAGACCAATTTCACCACTTGAAATCATTGAAAAAGTGAAAGGGATGTAATTATGGCATTTAATTATGATGAATATTTAAGAACTAACAAAATGCCGACACTTTGGTGTTGGGGATGTGGTGATGGTGTAATTTTAAAGGCATTCATTAGAGCAATCGATAAATTAGGTTGGAGCATGGATGATATCTGTGTTGTTTCTGGTATTGGTTGTTCAGGAAGATTCTCTTCTTATGTAAACTGTAATACAGTTCACACGACTCATGGTAGAACAATTGCATATGCAACTGGTATAAAATTAGCAAATCCTGATAAAAAAGTTTTCTGTATTACAGGAGATGGTGATGGTCTTGCAATTGGTGGTAACCATACTATTCATGGTTGTAGAAGAAATATTGATATTAATCAAATTGTTATCAATAACTTCATCTATGGATTAACTAATTCACAAACTTCTCCAACTACTCCTCAAGGTATGTGGACTGTTACAATGAAAAAAGGAAATATTGATCCTACATTTGATGCTTGTAAATTAGCAATTGCTGCAGGAGCATCTTTTGTTGCACGAGAAACTATGCTTGATCCTAAAAAACTTGAAAGAGTATTTGTAAAAGGATTTGAACATAATGGTTACTCATTCTTTGATATTTTCTCAAATTGTCATGTTAACTTAGGTAGAAAGAATAAAATGAACTCTGCTATGGCTAACTTAGAGTGGATTGATTCTATTTCTATGGCAAAAACAAAATTCGATAAATTATCTGAAGAAGAGCAAAAAGGTTTATTCCCTACTGGTATCTTAAAACAAGATAAAGAGGCTGCTGAGTATACTGATTCTTACCAAAAAGTAAAAGAAGCATACTCAAATAATACAATGGTACAATTCTAAGGAGAACATCATGGCTAAAACATTAATGAGATTTACAGGTGTTGGTGGACAAGGTGTACTTCTTGCTGGTTCTATCTTTGCTGCTGCAAAAATAAACGCTGGAGGAAATGGTCTTAAAACATCAACGTATACTTCACAAGTAAGAGGTGGGGCAACAGTTGTTGATATTACTTTAGATGATAATGACATTCTTTACCCTTATGCAAATGATGGTGAAATTGATTTCATGTTATCAGTTGCGCAAGTATCTTATGATCAATTTAAAGGTGGAGTTAAAAAAGGTGGGATTATTGTAATCGAACCGAATCTTGTATCACCAAGTGATGAAGATAGAAAAAATTGGAATATTTTTGAAATTCCAATTATTACAATTGCTAAAGAAGAAGTAGGAAACGTGATTACACAATCAGTTCTTGCATTATCAATTGCAAATCTTATGACTGGTCATACTATTACGGATGAAGTCTTAAGAAGTACAATGCTATCAAAAGTACCTAAAAAAGTACACGATCTAAATAACAAAGCATTTGATCTTGGTATCAAATATGCTAAAGAAGCAATGGCTTAATAACTAGCTTCTATAATAAAAAAGGTAAGTCTTTAAAAGCTTACCTTTTTTTATGACTATACTATTTAGTGAGATACTAATTTTAATCCAATAATAGAAGAGACTAAAGTAAAAAGAAAAAACAATCTCATCATACTTACCGGTTCTTTATAAAATATAATTCCAATAATAATTGTACCAATTGCCCCTATACCAGTCCATACGGCATATGCTGTTCCAATAGGAATAACATTAACCGCTTTTGTTAAACTATAAAAACTACCTACTGCAAAAACTACAAAAATTAAAGTTGGAACAAGTTTTGTAAAATTTTCTGTTAACTTAATCATAGAAGCAAACCCTATCTCTAAGACACCTGCTAATAATAAATAAATCCATGCTGACATAAAATATCCTTTTATTTATCTTTCTTGGAAAGATAACATAGTCTAACTTAATTATATCTTTCCAAGCAAGATACTTTAACTCATAATATGATATGATAATTTTATGAATATAAAACAATTTGAAACAAACATTGGCAATGTAAAAAAATTTAGTCCTGAAGTTTATAAAAATACAATGCAATTATCAATTCCTTTTTTTCTACTTCACAAAGAGTTATATGAAAAAGGAGACAATTTACTAAAGGAAGATTTTTCTTTAAATCAAAGTGAATTAGATATTTTAGCAGCATTGTTTTATATGACCGAGGGAAGTTTTACTATGACTCCAACAGAACTTTATGAAGTAATGTTTTTCTCCTCAGGAGGAATGACAAAAATTCTAAAAAAACTTGAGTCAAAAAATTTTATAAAAAGAATTGATAATAAATATGACAAAAGAAGTAAATTAGTACAACTTACAAATAAAGGAAAAGATATAACTGCAAATTCATTAAAAAGAATTGTTGAGTTTGAAGATGAATATTTTTCAAAACTTAATAAAGAAGAGCAGAATTTATTAAAAAATCTGCTCTTAAAAATGATTTGAAACTATATTTATTTTATATAAACTCTATATTCATTGATCTTAGATTCTAATCTTTTAGATAAATATGCATTTGAATTTTTCAAACAAGACATTATAAATTTGGCTTCTTTGTGATAATTAAATATTTTTTGAGCATCCCAAGATTCAGGAGGTGGGGTTAAGTTTGTTATTCTATCTGCAAGCTTTACCATTTGAACTTCATATGGTTGTCCAAGTAGTTTTTCTATACTATCTTGCATTTGTAATTGTTTTGTTTCTAGATTTTTATCTTTAGTAAGAGCGTCTACCCCCTCTGCTACTTCTAATCCAAATTCATTAAAGATATCATCATATGTAAATTCAGTATCCTCAATAACATCATGTAATAAAGCACAACTAATAGCCTTATCAGCAAGTTCTAGTTCCATTTTACTTTCTTCACATGCATGTATTACTTCCATTGCTACACATGTAATATGTGTTATATATGGCAGTCCTTTAGGAGTTTTTTGTTCTTTATGTGCAACTGCTGCAAAATTTAATGCTTTTAAATATTTATCTTGTGAAAACATTATTTTCCTTCTACTTTTTTATGATTTGGCTTTATTTTTGGCATAAGAGGTTGAGCACTTTTTGAAAAGTGTATTAAATCTTCTACTGTTTTAACTTTTTCATTTAAATTTTTAAATGCCATTTCTAATATATATGTTGTGCTTAAAGCATCACTATATGCTCTATGATGATTGTCGATATCTATATTTAAGGATTCTTTTAAAAATCCTAATCCATAACGTTCTGCTTTTATAGTACGTCTAGATAAGTCAATAGTACAAAGTTTCCTATTTTCTAATCTACCTAAATCATATTTTTCTAAAGAATTAGATATAAAATTGTAATCAAATTTTATATCATGAGCGACGAATACATCGTCTTCTAAGAATAATTTAAACTCTTCAAGAACTGTTTTTAAAATTGGTGCATCTTCTAACATTTTAGGTTTGATATTAGTTACTTCTTGAATATACTCAGGAATGTGTTTGGCATATACTAAAGATTCATATTTATCGATAACTTGACCACCTTTATACTTAACTGCTCCAATTTCAATTATCTGATGACCTTTGTTTACATGACCACCATTTGTTTCAATGTCAACTATACAAAAAGTCTGTTCTTCTATAATTGTTTTTGATGTTTTTAAAACAACTTTGTCATTATAAATGTCCAAAGGAAGTCCATTTGAAAGTAATAACTCAAATTCTAAATCTGGATTATCAAAAAATCTATCTTGATTATTTTTTAGCTCTTCTAAAAAGACATCTAATTCAATAGGTTCTTTTTTAAGTTTTTCAATCAATTTAATAAAATGACTTTTTTGATTTTTAGATTTCATTAACTGCTTTTACAAAATTTATCATTTTTTGTTTGTCTTTTTTTCCCTTTGATGCTTCAACTCCAGAACTTACATCAACACCATAAAAATTAAAACCTTTTAATTCTTCTAAATTATTTTCAGTTAAACCACCTGCAATAACAATCTTTGAACAATCTACATGCTTAAACCATTCAAGAGCTACTCGTTTACCTTCTCCACCAAAAGACTCAACAAAAGCATCCACTAGAACATAATTGTCTTGGTTTTCCACAATATCTCTTTCAGATTTAGCTCTAACTACATTTATGTACTTGTAGTTTAAACTCACAAAATCAGTATAGTTGTCATCATCAATTATCTGTGCTAATTGCATTTTTGCATTTGTACAAACTTGATTTATAAAAGAACTATTTTCATTTACAAAAAGCCCTACTGTTTGGATAAAAGGAGGAAGAGCTTTTACTATTTCACGAGCTTTGAAAGGCTCAATATATCTTGGACTCTTTTCATAAAAAACAAAACCTAATGCATCTGCCCCCGCATTTATTGCATCTAATGCATCTTCAAGGTTAGTAATACCACAAATTTTTACTTTCATTTTAAACCTGTAAACTCTTTATTGCTTCACCATAATTCTCATTTCCAAATACGTAAGAACCAGCGACAACAACATCAACTCCAGCATCTTTTAGTTCATGGATATTTTTATTATTAACTCCACCATCAACTTCTATAAGACAGTTTGGGTTTCTTTTATTAATTAATTCTTTTAATTTTTTAGCTTTTTCAACAACACTTGTAATGAACTTTTGTCCGCCAAAACCTGGATTTACTGACATTAATAAAACCATATCTAAATCTTCAAGTAAATACTCAATAGATTCAGGTGTTGAATGAGGATTTAAAACAATCGCAGGTTTAATCCCTAAGCTTCTTAACTTCTGAATAACTCTATGTGGGTGTTTTTCACTCTCTATATGAAAAGAAATGTACTCAGGTTTTAAAGGCGCAAATAAATCAATAAAGAAATTATTATCTTCTACCATTAAATGTACATCAAGTGGTTTTGTTGCAGCTTTTGCAACTGGACTTACAACTACAGGACCAATTGTCATATTTGGAACAAAGTGTCCATCCATTACATCAACGTGAACTAAATCACATCCACCATCACAGATTGCTTTAATTTCTTGAGTAAGATTACCAAAATCTGCTGATAAAATCGAAGGTGCTACGAGCATTAAAAAACCTTTTTTATAATATATTCGCGATTATACCATCTTTTATATAAGCAAAGTTGAAAATAATGTCGAAAAATTAAAAATATATTATATTTTAAAAGCTGTGTTATATTGTAATAAAACTTATACCATTCAAAAAAAATGTACTAATAAACACACTTACTGATATATGACTTTTTCTTTTATGCCCACATTTCGTATTGAGAATCACTTTTTTGGATATTAACTTGTTTATTGTAAGATTCAACGATATCTATTCTATTTTGAGATTTATTAACATCTCGAATATCCTTATAAGTTAGATTATTTTCCTCTGAATCCATAAGAATCTCTATTTTACTTTTCATTAAATTACTAGTTTGATAAGCTAGATATAAATTTTTCGATTCTTCATTTGATAATTTTCTATAATCTATTCTCTCCTTTTCTATTTCTGGTTGAATTTCTCTATTAATACTTTCTTTTTGTTTTTCATTCTTATTTAAATAATTTAGATTAAAATTACTTCCTTGAGCTGATGTTATATTCATGATTAACTCCTTAGTTTTTTTATATTTGAATAGTAAAACTTAAAAGTGTCTCTTCAGTGTGAATATTTTCTTAAAAAAGATAAGATATAATATTTTAAATCAAACGAAAAGTTAAAAAACATGGAAAAATTAAAAAATAGTACAATTTTATATATAGAAGATGATGAAATTACAAGAGAAAATATCAGCTCTTTTTTAAAGAGAAAATGTAAAAACTTTTTTGTAGCTTGTGATGGAAAAGAAGGGTTAGAATTTTTTGAAAAATATAATCCAGATATTATAATTACAGATATTGAGATGCCAAATTTAGATGGGTTGAGTATGGCAAAAAAAATCAGAAAGCAATCAACTTCAACACAAATTATTATTACTACTGCATATTCAAGTCAAGAATATTTACTTGAAGCAGTAAACTTACATCTAATCAAATATATAGTAAAACCAATATCACTTCCAAAACTAAATGAGGCTCTAAGTCATTGTGAAGAATTCTTAGAAGATGGTATTATTACAAAAATAAACTTTTATAAAACAACTTTCTATGATACTTATACAAAAGAACTTATTAAAAATGATGAGTTAATATCTTTATCCAAAACAGAACGTGCACTTTTAGATTTATTAATAAAAAATCACCCTGCTCCAACTTCATATGAGGCAATTGAATCCAACGTATATGAATTTGCAAGTTCAAAAAATGCAATTAAACTTTTAGTAAAATCCTTGCGTAATAAAATAGATAAAGAAGCTATATCCAACGTATCAGGATTTGGATATAACGTAAATATTGAAAAAGAATAAATATGAGTGATTTATTTTTAGGCTTTTATTTAGGTGTATTTTCAATAATACTTTTATTTAATTTACTGTGGTATTTATATAACAAAGAAAAAGCCTACCTTTATTATTTCTTCCTGCATTTAAGTCTTGTTATTTTTGCTTTAAGTATCTATAAAATATTAGTTTTCCCCACTGCATTATGCATAGTTCCCGTCATACTATTCACTTTCTTATTTACAAAAGAGTTTCTAAATTTAGATAAGTATTATAAGAATATAACAAAAAGATTCCTATATTCTGGTTTCATTTTTTCTGCAATTTTGTTTTTTCTATTTATAACAGGAAATCAAAATATTATCAAATATACACCTTTCTCATTTTTGATACTTGCCATAGTACTGTTAGCATATAGTGTCTATAAAAAAGGTTTTGAATTAGCAAAATATTTCGTAATTGCTTGGGGTGTAAATTATATAATTATATTACTCACAGATATAAATAGAATATTTGGAATAGATATTTTGCATTTTGAATATTTAAGTCAAGTAGGAAATATTTTAGAAGCAGTAATATTATCTTTTGCATTATTTGCAAAAACAAAGATATTTCAAAAGGAAAGGAATGAGAAAGAAAAAATGTTAATTCATCAATCAAGACTTGCTTCAATGGGCGAAATGCTTGCAAATATTTCCCATCAATGGAGACAACCTTTAAACAGAGTGGCATCTTTTATAATGAATATGCAAATGCACATAATGGATAATTATAAAAACGAGAAATACTTATTTGAAAAACTTGAAGAATCACAAAACCAACTTGAGTATATGTCAAATACAATTGATGATTTCACAAACTTCTATAAGAAAGATAAACAGAAAGAGTATTTTCTTGTCTCTAACGCAATTAATAATGCAATAACTATTATATCTCCAACATTAAAATCAAATAAAATTGAGTTAATCCTTGATATTAAAAAAGATTTTGAGTTAAACACTTATCCAAAAGAACTAGCCCAAGTTCTATTAAATTTATTGCAAAACTCAAAAGATGCAATTTTCTTAAACAACATAGAAAATGCAAAAATAGAAATTATTGTGGATAAAAAAGAACTAATAGTTAGAGATAATGCTGAAGGAATTAATGAAAATATTCTGAATAAAATATTTGAGCCATACTTTACAACAAAAGAAAGATATAAAGGCACCGGCCTTGGGCTTTATATGAGTAAAATGATTCTTGAAAAAAATATGTATGCAACAATAAAAGCAACAAATATAAATAATGGAGTAGAATTTAGGATAAATTTTCAGTAAAAACCTAACAAATCTATAATTACTCTCCCAAAAAAGTTTTTAAACTAATATACCTAACAAACAATTAAAAATAATTATATTTATTCACACTAAAAAGACACTATTTTTCTTTAAAATTCAAATACAAATAAAATCAAAGGAGTTAAAGTGAATATATTAAAGTTTGAAAATAATGAAAAAGCAATTAACTATATTAAGATTTTTATAAAAGAAAGAATAGGAGATAGTTCAGATGAAATTTTAGAATTAGTTACATCCTGTCTCTTATACACATCTGACGCTGCCGACGAAGAGGATAGTGTAGATC